>NZ_WAAS01000042.1:0-36703 GCF_008806585.1 Micromonospora sp. AMSO12t | reverse complement strand
GCCTCACCCGGGTGCGGGGCGGGGTACGCCTCGATCGTGCGGGAGCCCCGGAACACGATGCGTCCCTCGTTGGCGGACTGCGACAGGATCCCCTCGGCGCGGGCCTTGGTGATGCCCTTGACGCTGGCGCCGTGGTACGTGAGGAACTGGTTGAACGTCCACAGCGCGGAGTAGGTCTTGCGCCGGCGGTTGTTCGCGGTGTTGGACTCGTCGGGCCGCGTCGGGCCACCGGAGCTGCGCAGCTCCAGCAGGGAGTTGACCACGTTCTTCAGGCCGAGGGTGTTGCGGAGGATGGTCTCCTCGCTCAGCCCCACGTTGGCCCCGGTGGTGCACCCGTACGGACAGGCCCACCAGCCGTCCCGGGCGCCCTCGGTGTACATGTGGCCCTCGATCATCTTCTGCGACTCGTCGAAGATGCCCTGCGCCACGTTCTGGTGCCGCGGCGGCAGCATCGGCAGGTCACCGGTGTTGGTGTTGCCGTACTCGTGGCCGTCGTAGCCGGCGATCGGCCGGTAGTCGCGCACCATCTCGGCGAGGGCGCGGGTCTCCGGCTGGCGGATCAGCGAGTGGTCCCGGTTGAGGTCCTGGCCGGTGGAGTTGCCCCGGGAGTTGGCCGCCCGTCCGTCGCCGTTGAGCGTCGGCACGATGAGCATGGTGGTCTTCGACAGCAGGTCGAGGGTCTTGGCGTCCTTGGTGAAGGCGAGCTGCCGGGCCATGATCAGGCAGGCCTCGCGGTCACCGGGCTCGTTGCCGTGCACGTTGCAGTTGACCATCAGCGGGTTGGTCGCGGCCACCGCCTCCGGCGTCGCCGCCGGCCGGGGGTAGCCGATGACCAGCATGTTGATCGGCCGGTTCAGGACGGTACGGCCGATCTCGACGACGCGGACCCGGTCGCTGGCCCCGTCGAGCGCGGCGGTGTACGCGTACTCGTTGACGTCGCTGGTGTACTGCGCGCCCAGCGTCTCCTCCCACTGGGTGCGCAGGTTCTCACCCGGGGTGCCCGGGTCGCCCCAGTGGCCGCGGGTGGTGCCGCTGACCGGCGCCGAGTAGGGCTGGACCTCGGTGCCGAAGCGGGCCCGTACCCGCCACTGGAAGCCGTTGCCGGGGGCGAAGCCGGCGTCGGCGAAGGTCGGCTCGTCGTTGTTGACCTGCCGGTTCGGGCGCCACACACCGGCGATGACCGGCGTGCCGGGCGTGCCGTCCGCGGCGAGCGGGGTCCGCTCGATCTGGTAGTCGGTGGCCCCTTCCACCCGGGTCCACGCCAGCGTGGCGTACCCGTCACCCTGCACGACCGTGAGGCCCTGCACCTGGTTCGGCTCCGCCTGCAGCAGGGCCGCGCTCGGCTGCCCCTGCGCCTGCGCGGGCACCGCCGTCGCCACGAGGGCGGCGGCGAGCAGCGCGGAGAACACACCGGCCGTTGTCCGTCTGTATCTCAAAAGGATCTCCAAACAGGAGGGATGGCTGGGTGCGCCCAGCACACCCGTACTCGGCCCACCGGTGGCGGGCAGCCTGCGATTCTTGAGGATCACCTGAGATTCCCGACGCGGTAACCGGGACGCGGGTCGCGGTTCAGGTCACCAAGGGTCCTCACCCGGTACGCAACCGGTAGCCGACGCCGCGCACCGTCTCGACCAGGCCGGCGTCGTCGAGCTTGCCCCGCAGGGCCGCGACGTGCACGTCGAGGTTGTGTCGGGTGCCCCAGGTGGTCTGCCAGACGTCCAGCTGCAAGCGGTCCCGGGGCACCACCGTGCCGGCCTGCCGGGCGAGCGCCACCAGCAGGTCGAACTCCTTGCGGGCGAGGTTGACCTCCCGCTCGCCCACCCAGACCTGCCGGGCGTGCACGTCGATGCGCAGCCTGCCGGCCCGCAGCTCGCCCATGCTGCGGGTGCCCCGGGTGCTGCGGGCGGTGCGGCGCATCACCGCCTCGATGCGGGCCTGGAGCTCCACCATCGAGAACGGCTTGACGACGTAGTCGTCGGCGCCGGCCCGCAGGCCGGCCACCCGGTCGTACTCCTCGGCGCGGGCGCTGACCGCGATGATCGCGACGTCCTCGTCGACCTGCCGCAGCCGCCGGCAGACCTCCAGGCCGTCCCGGTCGGGCAGGTTGAGGTCCAGCAGGACCAGGTCGACGGCGTCGGCCCGGATCGCCTCGGCGGCCGTCAGCGCCGACACCACCTCGTGCCCCCGACGGCGCAGCGCCTTGGCGAGGGCAGACGCCACGCGTAGGTCGTCTTCGACCAGGAGCACCCGCACGCACACCCCCCCGGACCTCGTCCCCCGCCGGATCCTGCGAGTCTGTCCGATGATCATCGACTTGACCAGTGCGGACGCAAGATGGTGACCGCAAGCATGATCCGTTCCGGACCGACAGCGGGGCCACGGTGACCGGGGGCGTCGAAACGTTCACCCGCTATCAGTCGGGTGCATTACGGTCATCCTCCGATCGGGTGGATTGGCGGCGGAGCGCGCGGGGCAATACCCGCACGCGCGCCACCCGGCCCCGTCGTGTGGTGCGCTCATGGTGCGGTGCGCGCTCATGATCTTGCGCAAAGGGAGCGACATGCAGGTCTGGCCGGGTGAGCGGTACCCCCTGGGGGCCACCTACGACGGGATGGGCACCAACTTCGCCATCTTCTCCGAGGTGGCCGAGCGGGTCGAGCTGTGCCTGTTCGACGAGTGGGACACCGGGGCCGAGCGGCGGGTCGAGCTGCGCGAGGTCGACGCGTACGTCTGGCACGCGTACATCCCCGGCATCGAGCCGGGGCAGCGCTACGGCTACCGTGTGCACGGCCAGTACGACCCGGCGAACGGGCTGCGCTGCAACCCGGCCAAGCTGCTGCTCGACCCGTACGCCAAGGCGATCGACGGCGACGTGCGGTGGGACCCGGCCGTCTACGACTACGAGCACGGCGACCCGGAGCGGATGAACACCACCGACTCGGCGCCGTTCATGCCGAAGTCGGTGGTGGTGAACCCGTACTTCGACTGGGGCAACGACTCCCCGCCCCGCATCCCGTACCACCACTCGGTGATCTACGAGGCGCACGTGCGCGGCCTGACGATGCGCCACCCGGACATCCCCGACGAGCTGCGCGGCACGTACGCCGGCCTGGCCTCCCCGCCGATGATCGAGCACCTGACGAAGCTCGGCGTGACCGCCGTCGAGCTGATGCCGGTGCACCAGTTCGTGCACGACCACCGGCTGGCCGACCTGGGGCTGCGCAACTACTGGGGCTACAACACCATCGGCTTCTTCGCCCCGCACCACGGCTACTCGGCGCTCGGGCACCTCGGCCAGCAGGTGCAGGAATTCCGGGGCATGGTCAAGGCGCTGCACGCCGCCGGCATCGAGGTCATCCTCGACGTGGTCTACAACCACACCGCCGAGGGCAACCACCTCGGCCCGACGCTGAGCTTCAAGGGCGTCGACAACCCCAGCTACTACCGGCTCAGCGAGGAGGACCGCCGCTACTACGTCGACTACACCGGCACCGGCAACAGCCTCAACGTACGCAGCCCGCACTCGCTCCAGCTGATCATGGACTCGCTGCGGTACTGGGTGACCGAGATGCACGTCGACGGGTTCCGCTTCGACCTCGCCGCCACCCTCGCCCGCGAGTTCTACGAGGTGGACCGCCTCTCCACCTTCTTCGAGGTGGTGCAGCAGGACCCGGTGGTCAGCCAGGTCAAGCTGATCGCCGAGCCGTGGGACGTCGGGCCGGGCGGCTACCAGGTGGGCAACTTCCCGCCGGTGTGGACCGAGTGGAACGGCAAGTACCGCGACACCGTGCGCGACTTCTGGCGCGGCGAACCGGCCACCCTGGCCGAGTTCGCCTCCCGCATCTCCGGCTCCGCCGACCTCTACCAGGACGACGGGCGCCGCCCGTTCCACAGCATCAACTTCGTCACCTGCCACGACGGGTTCACGCTGCGCGACCTGGTGTCGTACAACGACAAGCACAACGAGGCCAACGGCGAGGAGAACCGCGACGGCGAGGGCCACAACCGGTCCTGGAACTGCGGCGTCGAGGGCGACACCGACGACGAGGCGGTACGCGCCCTGCGGGCCCGGCAGCGGCGCAACTTCCTGGCCACCCTGGTGCTCTCGCAGGGCGTGCCGATGATCGGCCACGGCGACGAGCTGGGCCGCACCCAGCGCGGCAACAACAACGCCTACTGCCAGGACAGCGAGCTGGCCTGGGTCGACTGGGACGCCGCCGACGCCGACCTGCTGGAGTTCACCCGCAAGCTGGTCGACTTCCGCCGCCGCCACCAGGTGTTCCGCCGGCGGCGTTTCTTCACCGGTCTGCCGGTGCGTTCCCGGCTGGTCGACGAGCCCCTGCCGGACCTGGCCTGGTACACCCCCGACGGGCGGGAGATGACCGGCGAGGACTGGGGCAACGACTTCGGCCGCTCGGTGGCGCTCTTCGTCAACGGTGAGGGCATCCGCGAACGCGGCCAGTACGGCCAGCGCCACGTGGACGCCTCCTTCCTGCTCTGCTTCAACGCCCACGACGCCCCGCTGGACTTCACCGTGCCCGGCCCCGAGTTCGGGCCGCGCTGGGAGGTGGTGATCAGCACGGCGGAACCGGAACCGGAGAAGACCACGGTCGTCGAGGCGGGCGGCACCCTCTGCGTGCCCGACCGGTGCGTGGTGGTGCTGGAGAGGAAGGCCTGACATGTCGAGCACCCCTCGACCCGACGCGCCCCGGGTGGGCACCACCTACCGGGTGCAGGTCCGCCCCGGCTTCGACCTGGACGCCACCGCCGAGCTGGCCGACTACCTGGCCGGCCTCGGCGTCACGCACCTCTACAGCGCGCCCCTGCTCACCGCCACCCCCGGCTCCGCGCACGGCTACGACGTGGTCGACCACCGTGCCGTCAACCCCGAGCTGGGCGGCGAGGCGGCCCGGCAGCGGCTGCTGCGGGCACTGCGCGCCGCCGGGCTCGGGATGGTCGTCGACATCGTGCCCAACCACGCCGGCGTGGCCGTGCCCGCCGCGAACCCCGCCTGGTGGGACGTGCTGCGCCGGGGCCGCGACTCGGCGTACGCCGGTTGGTTCGACGTCGACTGGGACCGGGGCCGGCTGCTGCTGCCGGTGCTCGCCGACACCCCGGACGCCCTCGATGACCTCAAGCTCGCCGACGGGGAGCTGCGCTACCACGAGCACCGCTTCCCGGTCGCCGACGACACGGGAGACGGCAGCCCCCGCGAGGTGCACGACCGGCAGCACTACGAGCTGGTCTCCTGGCGGCGCGGCGACACCGAGCTGACGTACCGCCGGTTCTTCGCCGTCTCGGACCTGGCCGGGCTGCGGGTGGAGGACCCGGAGGTCTTCGCCGCCACCCACGAGCTGGTGCTGCGGTGGGCGGCGGCCGGCGAGGTCGACGGCATCCGCGTCGACCACCCGGACGGGCTGCGCGACCCCTCGGCCTACCTGGCCCGGCTGCGCGCCGCCGCGCCCGACGCGTGGCTGGTGGTGGAGAAGATCCTGGAGTACGGCGAGGAGCTGCCGGACTGGCCGGTGGAGGGCACCACCGGCTACGACGCCCTCGCCGCCGTCTGCGGGCTCTTCGTCGACCCCGACGCGGAGGGCGACTTCACCGCCCTGGACACCCACCTCGTCGGCCGGCACACCTCCTGGCAGGACCTCACCCACGACACCAAGCTCGCCGCGGCCACCCGCCTGCTGTCGGCCGAGCTGACCCGCCTCGCCGCGCTCGCCGATGACGTCGAGCACGACGCCGCCCGCGCGGCGCTGGCCGAGCTGGCCGCCGCGTTCCCGGTCTACCGGGGCTACCCGCCGCACGGCGCCCGGCACCTGGCCGCCGCCCGCGCCGAGGCCGGCCGCCGCCGCCCCGACCTGACCGCCGTGCTGGACGCGCTCACGCGCCGGCTGCGCGACCCCGACGACGAGCTGGCGAAGCGCTTCCCGCAGCTCACCGGCGCGGTCATGGCCAAGGGCGTGGAGGACACCGCCTTCTACCGGTGGAGCCGCTTCGTCGCGCTCAACGAGGTCGGCGGCAGCCCCGCGCACTTCGGCGTGCCGCCGGCCGAGTTCCACCGCTTCGCCGCCGTCCGGCAGGTGCGCTGGCCGGCGAGCATGACCACCCTCTCCACCCACGACACCAAGCGCTCCGAGGACGTCCGGGCCCGCCTCGCCGTGCTCAGCGAGCTGCCGGGGCGGTGGGCCGACCTGGTCGCCCGGTGGACGGCCCGCGCGCCGCTGCCCGACCGGGCCTTCGCGCACCTGCTGTGGCAGACCGCCGTCGGCGCCTGGCCGATCGAGCGGGAGCGGCTGCACGCGTACGTCGAGAAGGCCGCCCGGGAGGCGTCGGCGTCGACGAGCTGGGCCGACCCCGACCCGGTCTTCGAGCGGGCCATGCACGACGTGGTCGACGCGATGTACGACGACGCGCAGCTGCACGCCGAGCTGACCGCCTTCGCCGACGAGATCGCCCCCGTCGGCTGGTCCAACTCGCTCGGGCAGAAGCTCGTGCAGCTCGCCATGCCCGGGGTGCCCGACACCTACCAGGGCACCGAGCTGTGGGACAACTCGCTGGTCGACCCCGACAACCGCCGTCCCGTCGACTTCGCCGTACGCCGGGAGCTGCTGGCCCGCCTCGACGCCGGCCCGCCCCCGCCGGTGGACGCCGGCGGCGCGGCGAAGCTGCTCGTGGTGTCGCGGACCCTGCGGCTGCGCCGCGACCGCCCGGAGCTGTTCACCGGCTACCGGCCGGTGCCGGCCCACGGGCGCGCCGGGCGGCACGCGCTCGCCTTCGACCGGGGCGGCGCGGTCGCGGTCGCCACCCGCCTGCCGCTCGGGCTGGCACGCGCCGGCGGCTGGGGCGACACGACTCTGTCACTTCCCGTTCACGAGGTGACCGACCTGTTCACGGGCCGGTCCTACAGTGGCGGGCAGACCCCGCTGGCCGACCTGCTGGCCACCTACCCCGTCGCGCTGCTGGCTCCCACCACCGAGTCCGTGGAGGCTTCATGACCGAGTTCAGGGTGTGGGCGCCGCAGGCCGCCCGCGTCCGGCTGCGCCTGCCGGGCGTCGCCGACCACGAGATGCGCTCCGGCCCGGACGGCTGGTGGCGGGTCGAGGTGCCCGCCGCCGGCCCCGGCACCGACTACGCCTTCCTGCTCGACGACGACGAGCGGGCGCTGCCCGACCCCCGCTCGCCCTGGCAGCCGGAGGGCGTGCACGGGCCGAGCCGGCGCTACGACCACGCGGCGTTCGAGTGGACCGACCAGGCCTGGACCGGCCGGCAGCTGCCCGGCGCCGTCCTCTACGAGCTGCACGTCGGCACCTTCACCCCCGAGGGCACCTTCGACGCCGCCATCGGCCGCCTCGACCACCTCGTCGACCTCGGCGTCGACATGATCGAGCTGCTGCCCGTCAACGCCTTCAACGGCGAGCACAACTGGGGCTACGACGGGGTCTGCTGGTATGCCCCGCACCAGCCCTACGGCGGGCCGGACGGCCTGAAACGGCTGGTCGACGCCGCCCACGTCAAGGGCCTGGGGGTGATCCTCGACGTCGTCTACAACCATTTCGGGCCCTCCGGGGCCTACGCGCCGATGTTCGCGCCGTACCTCACCGAGCAGAGCAACACCTGGGGCCGCACCGTCAACCTCGACGGACCGCACTCCGACGGCGTGCGCCGCTACATCGTCGACAGCATCCTGATGTGGCTGCGCGACTACCACGTCGACGGCCTGCGGCTCGACGCCGTGCACGCCATGCCCGACTCCCGCGCCACACCCTGGCTCGAGGAGGTGGCCATCGAGGTCGAGGCCCTCGCCACCCACCTCGGCCGGCCGCTGTCGCTGATCGCGGAGTCCGACCTCAACGACCCCCGGCTGATCACGCCCCGGGAGGCCGGCGGCTTCGGCCTGCACGCCCAGTGGAACGACGATGCCCACCACGCCCTGCACACCCTGCTCACCGGCGAGCGGCAGGGCTACTACGGCGACTTCGGCTCGCTGGAGTGCCTCACCGACGTGCTCACCGGCGGGTTCTTCCACGCCGGCACCTGGTCCAGCTTCCGCAACCGCCACCACGGCCGGCCGGTGGACCGGCAGCGCACCCCCGGCCACCGGTTCGTCGCGTACCTGCAGAACCACGACCAGATCGGCAACCGGGCCACCGGCGACCGGATCTCCGCCACCCTCTCCCCGGGGCTGCTGCGCGTCGGCGCGACGCTGCTGTTCACCGCCCCGTTCACCCCGATGCTGTTCATGGGCGAGGAGTGGGCCGCCAGCACCCCGTGGCAGTTCTTCACCAGCCACCCCGAGCCGGAGCTGGCGACCGCCGTCGCCACCGGGCGCAAGCGGGAGTTCGCCGCGCACGGCTGGCCGGAGGGCGACGTGCCGGACCCGCAGGACCCGCAGACCTTCGTCCGCTCCCGGCTCGACTGGGCCGAGCTGGACAAACCCGAACACCGCGAGATGTACGAGTTCCACAAGCGGCTCATCGCGCTGCGCAAGAGCCGCCCCGACCTGTCCGACCCGAGGCTGCACGCCGTGGACGTACGCCCCGGCGACCAGTTCCTGGTGATGCGCCGGGGCGGGACCCTCGTGGCGGCGAACCTGGCCGCCAAGCCGCAGCGGATCACGCTGCCGGGGGTGGCGCGCCGGGTGCTGCTCGCGACGGGGGAGGGGGTCACGGTGATGCGCGACCGCATCGAGCTGCCGGCGGAGACGGCGGCGATCGTGGCGCTCTGAGCGGCGCCCGTCGTCGCTTTGCCGCCGGCAGCGCGGTGGCGGCTGCCGGCGGCGACCGGCCCGCCCCCGCCGCAGTCGGCGGTCAGCCGGCGTCCAGCACCTCGCGCAGCCTGGCCGCGAACTCGGCGGGCTTGCCGGCGTAGCCGAACTCGCCGTCGAGGAAGCCGCCGTGGTGACTCGGGAACACCACGGCCTCCTGGCCGAGCAGCGCCGCGGTGGCGACGGCCGTACGCGCCGTGTAGGTCCCTGCCGTCTCCTCGCCGACCGCGATCACGACCCGGGTCGGCGCCGCCGTGAGCGCCGCCGCGTCGGGCCGGTAGTCGGTGACCGTCCCGGAGGCCTTCGACAGCAGCGGGTCGTCGCGGGAGCCGTCGTCCTCGGTCGGTAGGCCGAACGCCGCCGGGTCGGGCGCGGGCTGGGCGAAGTAGGCGTCGGTGAACTCGCCCTGCCAGGAGACCAACGCCATGAAGGCGGCCATGCCCGCGCCCATGCCCTTCGCCTGGTACGCCTCGTGGACGGCGGCCTGGGCGCGCTCGGCCGCCGCGGCGTCGGGCAGCACGGTGGTGATCGGCGGCTCGTGCGCCACCAGCGTCGCCACGTCGCCGGGGTGGGACGCGACCAGCTCCAGCGCGGTCACCGCCCCGCCGCTGCTGGCGAACACGTCGACCGGAGCCGCGCCGAGCGCCTCGATCAGCAGGTGCAGGTCGGCCGCCTGCTGCTGCGGCGTGTGGTCCGACCGCCCGTCGCTGCGGACGCTGCGGCCGAGCCCGCGCGGGTCGTAGGTGACGACCGTCCGGTCGGTGAAGTGGGTCGCGAGCGCGTTGAAGCCCTCCGCCGCCATCGGTTGACCGATCATGAGCAGCGTGCGGTGCCCGCCGGAGGCCGACAGTGGACTGCGCACGTCGTAGACCAGGTCGACGCCGGGCGCGGCGAGGGTGTGGGTCTCCATCGTCGTCATGCCGGCGAGCGTACGACCGACGGGTGACAGATCCGGTGCCACACGCGGGAAGCGGCACCCACGCGCCCCGGGGTTTCGGCGCCGGCGTCAGGATCTGCGGTATGGAGTTCTTCTGCTACCACCGCGACCGGTCCGGCTCCCTGGCTCTGCGCAAGGAGCTGCGCGAGGAGCACTGGTCCTACATGGACCGGTACGCGGAGCGGATGATCGCCCGTGGGCCGACGTTCGCCGCCGACGGGAAGACGCCGACCGGCAGCGTGCACATCGTCGACCTGCCCGATCCCGCCGCCGCCCGGGCATTCGCCCTCGACGAGCCCAACTACCAGGCCGGCGCGTACCGGGACGTGCTGCTGCGCCGGTGGCACAACACGCTGGGGCGCACCATGTGGGACTTCCCGGGCGGCCGGACGGGTGGTGACCGGTACCTGGTGCTCGGCCTCGGGGCGGGGGAGGCCGCCGACCTGGACGTGAGCGCGGACCGGGACGAGCTGATCGCGTACGGGCCGCTGCTGTCGGACGACGGTGTCAGGTGGCTGGGCACGGCGGCGCTGGTCCGGGCGGAGGACCCGGACGAGGCGCGTGCCGTACTGACCCCGGATCTGTATGCCGAGATCGAGGTCCACGCGTGGGCGTTCGGCGGACGACCGTGACTCCATTGGCCCTCTCAGTTGGGCCGTCCAGGGTCGTGCCGAGGTTCGGTTGTGCCGTGAACGCCCTACCGGGCTGACGTCGCCGTTCTGCCGCGAGCGAACCCGCTTGTCTTGTTGCGGCGCGCTGCGGAGGATCGGTGGATGGATCTCCTCGCCGCGGAACGGCAACTCCAAGCCGCCCAGCGCGCCGCCGACGTCGAGTCCCTCGACGCGCTACTGCACCCGCAGGTCGTGGGTGCCGGACCGGACGGCACGGTCTTCACGAAGGAAGACGACTTGGAGGGCTACCGCTCCGGTGCACTGCGAATCACCAGCCTGGTGGAGGAGTCGCTCGACGTTCAGGAAGACGGTCAGACTGGGGTGACTCGCATGGTCGCTGCGGTGGATGCCGTTCAGGGCGGTGCCGCCATGTCCGCGCGGTTGCGCTACACCCGACTCTGGGTGCGTGAGGACGGCAACTGGCGGGTGTTGGCCGCCACCTTCGTCCCGGTCTAGGGGACGTCTCGTAACTGGGTGAAGGCGTCGCCCGGCATCGGGCCGGTGGTCAGCCGGCGAGGATGATGTCGGCTTAGGCTGCGCTGCCCGAGGGCTTGGGCGACCGCCGACACGCGTGCGCCTGGTTGCCTGCTGTGCGACCCCATGCCCATCCATTGGCCGTTTTCGCCCTGACCTTGCAGGTCAGGGCGATACGCCTCGGCCCACCTGCGCAACGGTGACACCTACACCCGCCTCGCCGCCGGATCCGCCGTCGGGGTCACCACCGCATGCCACTACGCACAGGAAGCGATCGTCAACAAGAAGTGATCCTTGCCTCTTCATTGGTCAGTCTCTATCGTTGTCGGAAAGCGCTTTCCCGTCCCCGTGCTCATGCCTGAAAGGTGAACTCAGATGAGACGCAAAGTCGCCACGCGGTGGCTGGCCGGTGGTGCCACCGCGGTCGCAGGTGCCGTCGTCGCCCTGGCGCTGCAGGTTCCCAACGCCTCGGCCGCCACGAACCTGAGCCTCGGCGCCAGCGCTGACGGATCCAGCAAGGCCAGTGGTACCAGCTATGGCAACGTCATCGACGGCAACCCCAGCACCTACTGGTCGCCGAGCGGCTCGACCGGCACGGTCTCGGTCAAGTGGGGCAGCGCCACGACGGTGTCCTCGGCCGCCATCGTGCAGGCCTCGGGCGGCGGCTCGATCAGCGGCTGGCAGCTCAAGAACCACGACACGGGCTCCGTCCTGGCCAGCGGCAGCAGCGCCCCAGGCACCATCAACTTCTCCTCGACGTCGCTGAAGAAGATCTCCTTCGTCATCACCAGCGCGTCCGGCACCCCACGGATAGCCGAGTTCGAGACGTACTCCAGCGGCGGGTCGACCCCGACCACCAGTCCGACCAGTGGCCCCACCAGCAGTCCGACGGCCAGCCCGACCAGCAACCCAGGCACGCCGACTGGTGCGTGGCCGTCGTCGGCCGGCTCGGTGAGCATCTCGGGCACGGTCAACGTCTCCGGCACCTTCGACGGCGGGATGAAGACGTACTGCTGCATCGGTGACGGTGGGCAGGGCGAGTCGCAGGACCCGATGTTCAAGATCGCCAATGGTGGCACGCTGCAGAACGTCATCCTCGGTTCGCCCGCCGGTGACGGCGTGCACTGCGAGGGCACCTGCACCCTGCGCAACGTGTGGTGGAACGACATCGGTGAGGACGCCGCCACCTTCAAGCAGACCAACGGCGGTACCTCCTACGTCATCGGTGGCGGCGCGCGCAACGGCAGCGACAAGACCTTCCAGCACAACGGCAACGGCACGGTCAACATCTCCGGTTTCTACCTCAAGGGGTCCGGCAAGCTGTACCGGGGCTGTGGCAACTGCTCCACCTCGCACACCCGTCACGTGCGTATCGACAACGTCCTCGTCGACGACATCGACATGCTCGCCGGCATCAACAGCAACTGGAACGACACCGCGACGATCACTCGCGTGGTCGTAATCGGCTCGGCCACCATCTGCGGCAAGTACAAGGGCGTGCCCAAGGGCAGCGAACCCAGCTACCTCGGGGAGGGCTGGAACGACGCCAACTGCAAGGTCAACAGAAGTGACGTCACCTTCCGGTAGTCACTAGACACGTATGTTCGCGAAGGGGCACCCGCCGCCAGGCGGGCGCCCCTTCGGTGTCCGTCGTGCGGGGCGAGTTCACTGAACCCGTGCTCCACTTCGGCGGCATTCTGATGTCTTCGAAGCCATAGATTCTCCCTGTCAAGGGAGGGCACGGCCTTCGGGCTGGGCGAGGATCGCAACTCTACGGTCCACACTCCGCGTGGCGTGCGATGCGCTCGAGGGCGTGAACGGCCTGGGCCAGGTGCGCGGGGTTGATGGCTTCGAGAGCCTGTTGAAGGAGCTGCCGGCGCGCGGCGTGGACGCTTTCGAGGGCACGGATGCCTACAGGCGTGATCGTGATGAGGAAGGCTCGGATCCTGTCGACATAGGCGTAGGTCGCTCAGACACCGTAGCGCCGCGCCAGCGAAGTGAGCCGCGCTGAAGTAGGAAGCCCACCGAGGGCAGCTGCCCGCGTCCATCCTGTCCAACGCACGCTCGGCCTTTGCCAGGGCGCTTTGACATGCGCGCCGTTCACCCGAGCCGCCGTATGCGCTGGCGGCGGTCGTGTACAGCCGGGCGCGGACTGCGGCGGGGGCGCGGCCTGCTCCGTCGATGGCGGCCTCGGCGAGTCGTGCAGCATCTTGAGCGTGCCCGAGATAGACGGCCTGAGTGGCGAGGTTGGCGAGCAAATGGGCACCGTACAGGCGGTCGTCGGCAGCCTTGGCGAGCCGTAGGGCGACCGTCAGAAGCCTTTGGGCGGCGGGGTGGTTGCCTTGCGTCGTAGGACATGAAGGCGAGCTGGCCGGAGAGCGTTGCGACTGCGCGCATGAGATTGCGCCCAGTGGCGTCCGTGTAGTTGCCACGCAGCATGGGGGAGACCTGGCGCGTCAGTAAATCGATCATGATCGCCCGGGTGCGCGGCGAACCGCCCCCGTGGCGTCGATCGAGCTCCGTGAAATGGTCGGCGAGGGCATACAGGGAATCGATGTCAGCAGTCGTGACCGACTGCCGGCCGCTGTGCGTGACCGTTTCGTCCGGGAGGTCGCCGAGCGGGAGGCGGCCAAGCAGCGCCTCCTGGACCAGGCCGAGGCGGAGCGCGTACCGGTGGAGGAGACCACCCGGGCGGTGCCGGACCGGCGGTGGCGGCGTGACCAGCGCTGACGAGCCGATCGGTCGCCGCGTCGCCCGCTGGCGGGCGCGACGGCGGATGACGCAGCAGATGTTCGCCGACCGGCTCGGCAGGTCGAAGAGCTGGGTGGACAAGACCGAGCGGGGCGTACGGCCGTTGGACCGCTACCCGGTGATCCAGGAGATCGCCCGGGTGTTGCGGGTCGACCCGATGGTGCTGCTCGGCGAGCACCGCCCGACGCCGACCGGAAGCAGCCCGGTGGCCGGGGTCGACGGCATCCGGGCCGCCCTCGCCCGCTACGACGATCACGGGGCGACGACGTCCGTGGCGGAGACGGGCCGGCACGTCGCGCACGCCTGGCTGACCTACCAGCACGGGCACTACGCGCAGGTGGTGCGGCTGCTGCCGAGGCTGCTGCACGCCGCGCAGGGCGTGCGGGCGCAGGAGCCGGTGCTGCTGGTGCAGGCGTACCGGATCACCTCGTCGGTGCTCGTGAAGCTCGGCGAGGCCGACCTGGGGTGGCTGGCCGCCGACCGGGCGGTGGCGGTGGCCGGTGGCGATGCGGTGCTGGCGGGGGCGGCGACGGTGGCGGTCGGTCAGGCGCTGCGTGCGCTGGGCCGGGACCGGCTGGCGCTGGTGGCGACGCTGGCCGTCGCGCGTCGCGTCGCGCCCGCGTCGGAGCCGGTGCACGGGACCCTGCTGATCCAGGCCGCGCTGGCCGCCGCCGGCTGCGGCGACACCGGCCGCAGCGAGGAGCTGGTCGAGCGGGCCGCCCGGGTGGCGGCGCGGGTCGCCGGTGACGACCTGCACCGGACCGGCTTCGGGCCGGACGCCGTTGAGGCGGCCCGGGTGGTCGCGGCCCTCGAGCGGGGGGACGCCGGGGAGGCGGTGCGCCGGCACGAGCAGGCGGTACGGCAGGAGGCGTGGCGGCGGCTGCCGGCCGAGTACCGGGCCGCCTACCTCGTGGACGCCGCGCGGGCGTACCTCCAGGTCGGCGACCTGTGCGGCGCGGGCCGGGTCCTGGTCCACGCGGATGCCGTCGCGCCCGCCGAGGTCCGGTGCCGGCCGTTGGCGCGTACGGTCGTCGCCGAGGTCGCCCGGCCCACCCGGCGCCGGCCGGCGTGGCGCGCCTGGCGACGCTGGTCGGCCTGACCCGCTGACCGGACCACCAGACGGGCGTTCGGCGGGTGGCCAATGCTCCCGTCACCGTTGGCGGCGGTCGTCAGCCGTTGGTGAAGAGCTCGCGGAGCTTGACGAGGCTGGCACCGTCGCCGACGACCACCAGCGAATCACCGGACTGGATGGTGAAGTCGGTGTCCGGCGAGGGGATCACGTGATCGCCCCGGACCACCGCGACGATCGACGCGCCGGTGCGGGTCCGCGCCCGCGTCTCACCGAGCCGGCGCCCGACGAACGGCGACCGGGCGGGAACCGGCATGCGTACGGTCTCGACGCCTTCCAACGGCGGCGTCAGCTCCGTCAGGTGGTCCATGACCAGGGGCAGACCGAGCAGTTCCGCGATCGTCCGCGGCTCCGTGCCCTCCAGCGTCAACGTGTGCCTGACCCGTTCGGGGTCGCTGGGGTCATAGAGCACGATGTCGCGTCGGCCGTCGAAGTGCACGATCACGGCGCCTCGCTGGCCCGCCGCGGTGGTGAAGCCGTACGACTCTCCCACGCCGAACAGCCGGGTCCTCTCCAGGTCCACGTTTTCACCTTCCGAGGATGAGGCGTCGCGGTCGAACACCTTGCCGCCCAGACTAGTACTCCGGCCGGCATCATGAGGATGGCGCGGTGGAGGCCTGCCGGGCGTGGTAGCTGTGCAGGGTCTGGCTCCGGTGACGGCGACGGCCAGGACGTCCGGGCCGGGGCCGTCAGGTGTTGACCGGGCGGCGGGCGATCAGGCGATCTCGAAGCCGACGTCGGTGAGCAACGACTTCCAGTCGGCGTACTCCAGGCCGCAGAACTGTTCCTGGGTTTCCGACAGCCAGTTGTCGGTGTAGTCCTTGCGGGTGAGGAAGTCCATCGCCGCGCCGAGGGTCAGCTCGACCACGCCGTCCGCCCCGTCCACCGGGCGGTACGCGAACGGGAACCGGTAGTCGACCGCGAACTGGTCCAGCCGGGCCCGGGTCGACAGCGCGTCGACGTACGCCGTCACCTCGCCGGGCGGCAGGGCCGCCAGGTCGGCACGCGGCGCTGGCGGGTTGACGCCGTCCGTCGTGGCCAGGCGCAGGTGCACCGTGCGGTCCCGGCCGTCCGGCCCGCACACGTCGCTGTTGATCCACACCCCGCCGGGCACGGTGTGGTCGTAGAGGGCCTGCACGAACCGGCGCAGCGAGGCCATCCGCTCGCCGTACGACCAGATCTCGTGGGTCAGCGCGAAGGTCATCGTGGTGTCCACCGAGCGCGGCGCGAACACCGCCCCGCCGAGCACGTTGCGCCGGTAGAAGAAGACGTTCGGGTTGGCGAAGACGCCCTGCGCCTTCTTGTGGACGCACTCCTCGAACAGGTGCCGGGCCACCTCGACGTTCCGGATCGGCTATCGACAGCCTGGTGACGGCCTGGAACAGGCATTCGGCGAACCGTGACGAGAACGCCGGCTCCCTACAAAATCGATGGTGCCAGGTCGCTCTTTGGGGTTTGGATGCACCGTGAGCATCATCTTGAGCACCCCGAGCGTTGATGAGTTGTCACCAGCGGTGGACGCGCTCAAGGGGTGGCAGTACGACGGGGGACCGCTGCATCTGCATTCCGGCGATCTCGGGTGGCACTCGTTAGGTGGTGCCGAGGCTACGGCGGCTGCCATCCGGATGTGGTCGCGCGACGGGGAGGCTCTCGCGATCGGGCTGCTGGACGGCCCCGAACTGGTGCGCATGGCCGTCGCTCCCGACTGGCGTGATGACGAGGCACTGGCCCGTCGGCTCGCCGCTGATCTGGACGAACCAGGGCGTGTCCTGGCTCCCCACGGTGCGACCGTCGAAGCCCGAGGTGCGGGGCTTCTCACCCAGTTGCTGCTGAAGCGGGGTTGGGAGCGGGATGAGCCGTGGACAACGTTCCACCGCGGTCTCTCGGACCCGGTACAGGACTGCGGTCTGCGCATCGAGACGATCGAGCCCGATCGCGCTGAGGTGTGGGTCGCCGTCCACTGGTCCGCGTTCCGCGGGTCGCCCTTCACCGATGCCGACCGGCGCCGTACGGTCGGAGGTTGGCTCGCGATGGCCGGTGGCCCGTTCTACGCTGACGCACGCTGCCTCGCCGCATTTGATCAGAATGACGACGCCGTGGCGGTGGCGGCTGTGTGGTCAGCCGGCCCGGGGCGGCCTGGACTGCTGGAACCGATGGGCGTGCACCGCAGTCACCGAGGCCATGGTTACGGCACTGCGATCACGCTTGCCGCCGCTGCGGCGCTTCGCGACATGGGTTCGTCCAGCGCGAGTGTGTGCGTGGAGAGTTCCAACGTCGGCGCCGTAGCTACCTACGCCTCGGCCGGCTTCACGCCGTAAGACGAGGTGGCCGATCTGCGCCGCGGTTCCCGGTGAACACCGGCGAAGGTCGATACCCCTCGCGCAGATAGTCGTAGCCAGCGGGCCGCACTGATCTTGGTTCCAGTCTAGTACTCCAACGTCACCTGTGCGGGCTGGGCCAATGATCGGACCAGGCGCTCGCCGTCGGGCCACGCGCCGAACCCGGTCTTGGAGTCCAGGTGCCCGACTGCGCCCGCGTCGAACAGTTCCGAGCCCCAGTCTCGCGCGTACGCTTCGAATTGCTCGAACGTGGTAATTGGGTCGTTGTGACTGGCGACCAGGATCGAGCGAAAGGGCAGTGGCTCGCGTGGCACGTGGTCGATGACGACATCGACGGTCTCGTGAGGGTCGGGAGTCCAGTCCGGATCCAGGTACGGTGGCGTGACCAGCAGGGCGGCACGGACGGGACCGACATGCTGGCTGGCCCAGACGGCGACGGTCAGGCATCCCGCACTGTGCGCCACGAGGATCGCCGGCTCATCGTCGGCGCTTATGGCAGCGTGCAGCGCGGCGACCCGTTCGGCGGCGACGTACGGTGGCCCGGGCGGTTCGGGCGCCCACTGGTACTTCGGGTAGTCCCTGACCCAACTGCGCGACCAGTGGTCGGGGAATGGAACGCCTCGACCGGGCACGACAAGGTAACGCGTCATGCTGGGGAGGGTAGCGCGACGATCCCCCGGACTCTTGCGGTGCCAAATGTCGTGGTTGAGTCGAGGGCTTTGCCGAATCGGGTGCGGTCAGCGTCTTCGAGTCTCCCAGATCGGCCGCTGAGGCTCGTCGTTGTGCACGACGATGTCGGCGTGATCGGTCGGGCGGACGGTAGCGAAGTACAGCTGCTGGGAGGGGATGTAACGCTCGCGCCAGCGCCGTTCGATTTCAGCCCGGGACGACGTCCGGCGTTCTCGGATCACGGCACGGTCCACGGTCTTCTCAAGCGCGGTTGACACGAAGATGCGCAGGTCCCACCTGTCGATCAGCTCCGGACGCATGAGGAAGACGCCGTCGAAGACCAGCACGGCGTCGGCGGTGGCAGTGGCGGCCGGCGGGGACAGCACACTATCCGCGGTACGGTCGTAGACCGCGTGTCGAAAGCGTCGATCCCCGCCCGGGCCGAGCGGATCGAGCAGAACCCGGTTCAGCGCGTCGTAGTCGTGGGTGTCGAAGTAGCAGCCTTCGGCCGAGAATTCGCCGCGCGGATAGCGCTGTGCCCGGGGAAAGAGGAAATCGTCGATCGTCGCGCGGATGACGTCGCGGCCCTGGTCGCGCAGGATGACGGCGAGCTCGTCGGCGAGGGTGGTCTTGCCTGCGGCGGGCGGTCCGTCGACGGCAACCCGCGTCGGGTGCGCGACGGTGATGGACCCGACTGCCTCAGCCAGGCGGCCGAGCACCTCGTTGCGGGTGCCTTGGTCCATGTGCTGTCCCGTCCTGTCCTCGCGAAGGTTGCCGGGTCGAGCCGACCTTATGCGCGTCAGCCCCTCCGTGCCGGCCCCTCCCCGGGTGAGCGAGATTGCCGCGTGCACGGGTGGCTGCGGTCGCGGCGCGAATGGGCAGCCGGACGCGTCCGGGCAACGTCTCAACTGCCGCGGTCCGCAATTCCCACCTGTCGACAGCGGTGAGCGTCCTCAAATTGAGAGTGCGAATTCGCGGCGATGGGATTTGCGAGTCAATTTTGACGCTTCTGTTCGGGGTGGGGGTGCTTTGTTTGCCGCCGGCTGTGGTCCTTTTCGGACGCCAGAAAGTCAATGTCAATTACCTGTCATTCGATCACGTTGTGATCAAAGCAATTTGATCGATAGGTTTCGCTGGTCCGAGTTGGAGTACCCGAAAAAGGGGGCAACTGTTGAGATCAACCCTGCGCTGGTCCGCATCGGCCAGCCTGGCACTCGCGCTGGTCGTGACCGCTCCGGCGGTCGCCCAGGCGAAGCCGACCACGGTCGAGAGGAACGGCAACACCACCGCCGTCGCCCGCACCAGTGACGGTCGTGCGATCACCAACGAGAAGATCGCCGAGGAGGTCGCCAGGTTCTGGACGCCGGAGCGCATGGCGAACGCCGTCGACCTCGACATCGCGAAGTCGGCGAAGGCCACCGAATCCACGAGCCGGGCGCCGAAGCCCGACGGACCGGCGGGCTCGGTCGCGCCGGTGCGACCGAGCGCCGCCAGCGGCGCCGACGTCGGCATCCAGCTCAACGAGTCGGCGGTCGTCGGCAAGGTCTACTTCACCACCCCCAACGGTGGCGGCGCCTCGTGCTCGGCGAGCGCGGTCGCCAGCGGCAAGGCGCGACTGGTCATGACCGCCGGGCACTGCGTGCACCAGGGCGCCGGCGGGCAGTGGTACAGCAACTGGCAGTTCGTGCCGCGCTACCGCGACGGCGCGCGGCCGTTCGGCACGTTCGTGGCGTACCAGCTCGCGGCCCGCACCGCGTGGATCAACAGCAGCAGCTACGACGAGGACATGGCCATCGCCATCATGCACAACGGCGGTAACTGGGGCCTGAAGGTCGTCGAGACGGTCGGCGGCCACGGCATGCGCTGGAACTGGGGTTACAACATCTCCCTGATGACCGCGCTGGGCTATCCGTCCAACCTCGGCGGCGGCGAGAGCCAGTACTTCTGCCAGAGCGGCACCTGGCACGCCGGCGCCCAGCAGATCCGGATGTGGTGCAACATGACCTACGGCTCCAGCGGCGGTCCCTGGCTGCAGGAATACAACGACCAGAATGGTCTCGGATTCATCAACAGCGTCGTGAGCCACGGCGACAACCCGGGCAATGGACAGTTCGACGGCCCGTACTTCGACAACGACATCAAGAGCCTCTACGACTTCGTGGAGGGTCTCTCCCCGGCGTAAGGGCACGTGATCGGCAGAGCCCCGGCCATGCGGCCGGGGCTCTGCGCGCGGTGTTCCGTCATCGGCGGAGAAGTTTCCGTCCGAGGCGTGGGGTCACTTGAAGCGGATGAACTTGGAGAACTGGTTGTTGGCGGTTCCCACCGACACCGTCCGGTGGCTGTACCTGTCGGCCGAAACGTAGTTGTACTCGTCGATCTCGAAGGTGCCGTTCGCGTTCACCCTGGTCACGAACGCGACGTGACCGTAGGTGCCGCCCAGGCGTACCGCGACGTCACCGGCCTTCGGGCTGTTGTGCACCGGCACGCCGGCGCGTCCGGCGGCGGCGACCCACTCCTTGGCGTTGCCCCACCGCGCCTGGCCCTTGTACTGGTTGTGGAAGGCGACGCCGACCCGGCTGCGCACCGCCCAGGCCGCGAAGCTGGTGCACTGCCCCTTGTAGAAGTTCCACGGATCGATGCCCGAGGTCTGACCCTTGTAGGGGTAGTCGTCCTTCGCCGGGTAGCTGGCGCCGGCGGAGATCAGCTGGTGGGAGGCGTTGTTGTTCTTCAGCGTGGAGCTGAGGTTCTTCTTCGCCCCGGGCGCGAAGTCCTGGTGCGCCTGGGAACCGTTGTAGCCGGTGTTGTAGTAGACACGCACCGTCTTGCCGGTGCGGTTCCACGCCGAGGCGGCGTTGTTCTTGATGCACTGGCCCTTGCCGCTGCCGGCGCCCTTGAACTCGTAGCAGCCCGGCTGGGCGGTGCCGTAGTCGGCCAGCGAGCCGGCGTGATCGGAGATCGAGCCCGCGTGGTTGCTGTTGTAGTAGTAACAGAACTCGCCGGTGTTGCAGGCGCCGTCGCGGGACGCGGCCTGGGCGGGCGCGGCGACCGCCAGGACGCCGAGAGTCGCGCTCAGCACGCTGGCGCTGAGGGCACCGAGAACGCGAACGGTGACCGTGGGCATGATCACTTCCCTCCTGGGGTGGGTGAGGAGGGCCCACGCTACAAGCCATCGATCGATTGCCATACCCCTCAATTGAGGGCGGTCCGTCGCCGCGCCGCGAACCGGTACCGGGGGCGGCGGCCGGTCGGGCGTGTGGGTCCTGCGTCAGGGTAGGGGTGCCAGGTGCGCGGCGACGTCGGCGGCGATCTGCTCCGGATGCTCGCCGTTGATGGCGTGCGAGGCTTCCGGGTAGACCTTCACCGCGGCGTGCGGCAGGACGCGCCGGGCGTGCGCCGCCCCGGCCGCCGTGTCGTGCATCCGCGACCTGCTGGCGAGCAGGGTGAGGACCGGCACCCGCACGCCGGCGAGCTGTTCGTCGGTGAGTCGTTCGGGAGCGGAGAGCTTGAGCACGTACGACTGCATCCCGGCCTCGATCATCTCGGCGACCGGGACGTCCTCGACCGGCGCGCCGTTCGCCGTCCAACTCGCGAAGTCGTCCCGCCAGGACCGGGGGAACCAGCGCACGCTCGCCGGGATGGAGCGGACGATCGCTGCCGGCGACAGATCGGTGAAGACCAGGACCGGATCCAGCAGGACCACGCTTGCGACCTTCTCCGGCCGGTGCGCCACGAGGTTCATCGCGGTCCAGCCGCCGATGGACAGGCCGAGCAGGTGCAGCCGCTCGTCGGGCAGGCCCCGCATCAGCTCGTGCAGCCACTGCGCGTGGTCACGGGCGGAGCCGATCGGTCGTTGCTGGACGCTCATTCCCGGCTCGCCGAGCAGGTCCACCGTGTACACGCTCCGCGTGCGCAGCAGCAAGGGCAGGTTGTCGGCCCACACGGGGGAGGGCGCGGCCCGGCCCGGCAACAGCAGCAGCGGAGCGGCGGGGGAGGAGTCGGCGCCCGCGAAGTGGTAGACGCGGACCACCCCGTAGCTGGTCCGCACGTCGAGCGTGCGGTCCGGCTGGGGCAGGTCGGCCATCGCCCGTTCGTAGGCGCGCAGGAAGCGGTCCTGCGCCCGCGCGGAGACGTAGTAGCCGACGGGCGCGGGGTGGTGCAGGGCGACCCCCGCGGCCACCGCCAGGGTGGTGACGAGCGCGACGCCGCCGCCGACGATCCAGCGCCGGCGATGCCTGATCCGAGGTACGCGCGCTCGCATGGTGCCCCCCTCCGTTTCCGTGGTGGTCGTGGACGTCGTTGCCCATCCCAGGATTCTACCGGTCGGTCAGATTTTCAACCAGTCGGTAGAAAGTCTGACCGGGGGGTTACCCTGTCCGTGCCGCGGCTACCCGGCCCGGCAGGGCCGCCACGACACCCCGAGGACACCGAATGACGCCGGACGCCACCACCCGCAAGGACCGTTCGCGCCGGCCGCTGACCATCACCGAGCAGGCCCGTCGCGCCCAGCTCGTCCGGGTGACCACCGACCTCGTCGCCCGCCACGGCTACGCCGGCACCTCGCTGGCGCGCATCGCCGAGGCGGCCGGCCTGTCCAAGGCGGCGGTGCTCTATCACTTCCCTTCCAAGGACGCCCTGGTCCAGGCCGCGTACGCGGCGGTGATCGAGGCCCTCACCACCGACGTCGGCGCGGCCGTCGAGCGTGCCCGCGGGGCCGCCGCGCTGGAGGCGTACGTCCGCTCGCTCGTCGCCCACCTGCGGGAGCACCCCGAGCACGCCCGCATGATCATCGAAGCCATCACCGAGGAGACCGGCATCTCCGACGGGCCGGACGCGCCCAGCCGGCGGCAGAGCGTCGTGGACCTCATCGGGGCGGCGCGCTCGGCCGGTGACTACCGCGAGGACACTGACGCCGAACTGCTCGCCGTCATGATCAACGGCGCGATCGACGCCATCGTCGCCGAGCAGCTCGCCCGAGCCGGGTTCGACGGCGCCCGCGCCGCCGACGAACTGATCGCGATCCTGGACCGGGCGTACCGCCGCCGGCCGGAGTCCGACGGGCGCTGACGGATACGGCGGTGCCCGCCCGCGCCGCAACGGTGCTGGCGGCGCCCGTGCCGGCGAGCGTGAGACGGTCGCCGGCGCGGCCCCGGCCGACGGGCGGAAACAGGGCGGCAGCGGGCGTCGAGTTGTGTGCCGATTCGGGGTTCGTTAGGCGATTCGCGGGCATAGCGTCAGGCGTGGCGGCTTCCCGCCGCCGGGCCTGCCCCGGGGGCGGGTCAGGACGATCTGACGGTGGTGCGACGTGGACGAGACCGATCCGATGATGCTGGACCAGCGGGGACGACGCGGCCAGGGCGCCGGGCTGCCCCGGCTGCTGGGCGCGGTCAGCCTCGCCCTCGGGGCCGGCAGCCTGCTCGCCCCGCGCGCGGTGGCCCGGCTGACCGGCGTGGACGACTCACCCGCCGCGGGCGGGGTGATCATGGCCGTGGGCGCCCGCGAGCTGATCCACGCGGCGGGCCTGCTCGGCGGCCGCCGGCCGGCCGGCTGGGCGTGGACCCGGGTGGCCGGCGACGCGCTGGACCTCACCCTGCTCGGACGGGCCTGGGCGGAGCGGTGCGGCGAGCGGCGCCGGCGGGTCGGCCTCACCACCGCGGCCGTCGCCGGCATCGCCGCCGTCGACCTGATCGCCGCCGTGCGCGCCGGACGGGCCCGGGCCGCGCACCGGCGGGTGATCGACATGGAGGTCTCGGTCACCGTCAACCGGTCCCCGGCCGAGGCGTACCGCTTCTGGCGGGACCTGGAGAACCTGCCCCGGTTCATGTCCCACCTGGAGTCGGTACGCGCCGACGACCTGCGCCGGTCGCACTGGACCGCGCACGGCCCGGCCGGCCGCCGGATCGAGTGGGACGCGGAGATCGTCGACGACCAGCCGAACCGGTCGCTCGCCTGGCGGTCGCTGCCCGGCACCCGCGTGCCCAACGCGGGTCGGGTCCGGTTCGTGCCCGCGCCGGGCGATCGCGGCACCGAGGTCCGGGTGCGGCTGCGCTACGCCCCGCCGGCCGGCGCGCTGGGCCGGGCCGTGGCGAAGCTCTTCGGCGAGGAACCCGAGCAGCAGGTACGCGACGACCTGCGCCGGTTCAAGCAGGTGGTGGAGACCGGCGAGGTGGTCCGCTCCGAGGGCAGCCCCGACGGCATCTCCGTACGCCAGCAGGTCATGCAACGCCCCGCCCAGCCGCTGCCCATCGCCCGCCGCTGACCGCCCGCCACCCGAGAGGACGAACGATGAAGGCCACCGCCTGGATGGGCAAGGACAGCGTCAAGGTCGTCGACGTACCAGACCCGACCATCATGAACGCGCGCGACGCGATCGTACGGATCACCTCGACCGCCATCTGCGGCTCCGACCTGCACCTGTACCACGGGTACATCCCCGCCATGCGCAAGGGCGACATCCTCGGCCACGAGTTCATGGGCGAGGTCGTGGAGGTCGGCCCGCAGGTGCGCAACCTGCGCCCCGGCGACCGGGTGGTGGTGCCGTTCCCGATCGCCTGCGGGCACTGTTCCTCCTGCCAGCGCGGGCTCTTCTCGGTCTGCGAGAACTCCAACCCCAACGCCGGGGTGGCCGAGAAGATCATGGGGCACTCGCCGGCCGGCATCTTCGGCTACTCCCACCTGCTCGGCGGCTACGCCGGCGGCCAGGCCGAGTACGCCCGGGTGCCGTTCGCCGACGTCGGCCCGATCAAGGTGCCCGACGAGGTCCCCGACGACCAGGCCGTGATGCTCGCCGACGTGCTGCCCACCGGCTTCATGGGCGCGGAGATGTGCGACATCAAGCCGGGCGACGTGATCGCCGTGTGGGGGGCCGGCCCGGTGGGCCTGCTCGCCGCCGCCAGCGCCCGGATGCTCGGCGCGGAGCGGGTGATCGTCATCGACCGGTACCCGTACCGGCTGCGGCTCGCCGAGGAACACACCGGCGCGGAGACCATCAACTACGACGACACCGACGTGCTCGACGCGCTCAACGCGATGACCGCCGGCCGGGGGCCCGACGCCTGCATCGACGCCGTCGGCCTGGAGGGGCACCACGGCAACACCGCCGTCTACGCGTACGACCGGGCCAAGCAGGCCGCCCGGGTCGAGACGGAACGCCCGTTCGCGCTGCGCCAGGCCATCCTCGCCTGCCGTAGCGGCGGCGTCGTCTCGGTGGTCGGGGCGTACGGGGGCTTCGTCGACAAGTTCCCGATGGGCGCGTTCATGAACCGGTCGTTGATCATGCGTACCGGTCAGTGTCACGTCCAGCGCTACACCCGTCCGCTGCTCAACCGCATCCAGCGCGGCGACATCGACCCCAGTTTCATCATCAGCCACCGGATGCGGCTCAAGGACGCGGCCAAGGGCTACAAGATCTTCCAGAAGAAGCAGGACGAGTGCACCAAGGTCGTCCTCAAGGTCTGAGCCGGCGGTCGGCAGGGCCCCGCCTTCGGGACCGCGCCGGTGCCGGCGGGTGGGTACCGTGCCGGGATGGTGACGGACCGATCGAGGTACCCGGGCGCGGAGGTGGCTCGCGACGGCGTGCGGCTGCGCCCGGTGGCCGAGGGGGACCTGCCGATGCTCGTCCGGTTCGCCGTCGAGCCGGGTCTGGTCGGGCTGGACTGGCACGGGTTCCGGGACCCGGGGGCGCCGGCGCGACGATTCGCCGCCGACGGCTGGCTCGGCGAGGAGGATGGCCGCCTGGCCGTCGAGGTCGAGGCGGAGCAGGCCGCCGCCGGCGTCGTCGGCTACCGTGCCGGCCGGTACGGCGGCGCGGCGATCCACTGGGAGATCGGCATCGTGTTGCTGCCGGAGTGGCGGGGGCGGGGAATCGGCTGGCGGGCGCAGGCGCTGCTCTGCGACTACCTGTTCTGTCACACCCCGGCGCAGCGCGTCCAGGCCGGCACCCACCCCGAGAACGCCGCCGAGCAGCGGGCGCTGGAAAAGGCCGGATTCCAGTTGGAGGGCGTGCTGCGCGCCTGCGAGTTCCGGGCCGGCCGGTGGCGCGACGGTTGGCTCTACAGCCGGCTGCGCGACGACCCGTCGCCGTGGGACCGCCCGGAGGACTGACCGAGCCGGACGCCGGTCCTGTGGGACGGACGCTCCGGTGGGTCGTGCTGCCTCGCGGTCGGCCGGGTCCGGGGACGACGGGGCACCGCCGTCCCCGGACCTCGTCACCGGCTCAGGCCCAGGGGGCCGTCGGGTACCAGGGGATGATCTCGCGGCGGGCGAGCAGCCGCACGTCCCAGTAGAGGAACGTGAAGGCGCCGGCGACGATGAACGCGACCGCGGTCAGGACCGCCAGCCGGCTCGGCCGGGCGCTGAACCAGCGTTGCAGGCGGGAGCCGGCGAGCCAGGCCAGCAGCAGGAACAGCACCGCCATGATGACGATGTTGCCGAGGGACTGAAGCGTGAACGCCGCCGCGCCGTAGAGCGGGTTGCCGCTCTCGGCGGCGTCGCGGAACATCTGCCGGAACAGCGCGAAGGGCCGGCCGATCAGGAAGCCGGCGATCAGCGCGCCCATGAAGACCATCGGGGCGTTGGGGAACCGTCGGGCGATTCGGGCGAACGGGTCCGGCACGACGCCCAGCGCGGCCAGACCGAGATAGATCATGATGATCCCGATCACGCCGAAGACCACCATGGACTGGATGCTCCTCGGTGACAGCCCGCCGGGGGCGTTGGGAGCGGTGGAGAACTGCGGCATCGACGTGCCGACGAGGCCGACGACCGCGCCGTAGGCGGCCGACACCGCGACCATGCCCACCGACATCCAGCCCAGCGGCTTCAGCGGCGCGACGATCCGGCTGAACCTGCCGCCCGTGGTGCCGGTCAGCGGGGCCAGGGCGCCGAACGCGGCGATGTTGCAGGCGGTGAACGTGCCCGCGATGCCGGAGACGAAGGCGAACATGATGCCGGCCGCGATGCCCTGGATGGGCGTCTCCTTGGCGTCGTGGCCGAGCATTGTGTTGGCGACGTTGTCGCCGATGGTCCGGTCCACGAACTCCGCCGACCAGATGACGGTCAGCAGGAACCCGCCGAGGACGCTGAGGAGGATGATCAGCCCTCGCCGCCGGGGAAAGTGCCCGTTGACGAACGCGGACGTCGCGGTCCGCGCGGTGTCGGGGCCGAACCGGACGGGCGCGTCGGGTCGCTGGGGGGACCTCTGGGTCTGCGTCACATGCGCTCCTCGAAGGTGAGGGAGGGGCCGGTGGGAAGGGAAGGCGGGCGCCGACGCCCGCGACGAATGGCCACCGGTCGACGTGGACGCGCCCACGCGACCCTCCGTGAGCGGCGAGTCACGTGGAGCGATGTCCGCGTTTCATGATGGGCCGACCGTCGTCACCTCGTTTCTTCAATCGTGCGCGATTTCCTGACCCGATCTGCCCCCGTCAGGGCGCCGGCGACTCCGAAACAGGCCGACCGGCCGCCTCCGGCAGCGGGTGGGCCGACGGTCGCGGTTGGCAGCCGCGGGCGCAGGCGGTGACGCCGTCGGAGAGCGCCATGACGACGGGGTGTGTCGCCCCCAGCCGCTATCCTGCGCCGGCACGTCGGGGGACGGCCCCGGCGGGAAACCCCGGCGGGCGGGCTGTCGCGTCGGTTCTGGAGGGCGCATGGCAGTCGAGGAGAGGGGCGTCGAGGCGTGCCGGACCGCCGCCCAGGTCGTCGAGGCGACGGGCCCGGAGCGGGGGTCCGCCCTGCGGCGGCTCGCCGAACTCGGCGCGGCCCGTCCCGCGCTGCGCCAGGTCGCGGCCGACGCGGTCTGCGCCTACCTGCGTACGCCGCCCGCCCCGGACGGCACGGACGCCGACGCGCGACGCGAGGCGTCGCGGGTGCTCGCCGGGCTGCTGCTGCGCCCCGCTGCCGGGGCGGTCGACGGCGCGGGCGAGGGCGCCGGGGCGGGCGAGGGCGCCAGGACGACCGACGCCGCCGGAGCGGCCGAGGGCGCCGGGGCGTCGCCGGGGCCGGACCTCGCCGTGGACCTGTCCGGGGCGACCCTGGTGGATGCCGACCTTGGCCGCTGCGAGCTGGCCGAGGCCCGCTTCGCCGACACGCGGTTCTTCGGGTCGACCTCCTTCGCCTTCGCCCGGTTCACCGGCGACGCGGTCTTCGCCCGTGCGGTCTTTCACGGCGAGACCCGGTTCGACGACGCCCGGTTCGCCGCCGACGCCGTGTTCGGCCGAGCCCGGTTCCGGGGCCCGGCCAGCTTCGACCGGGTCGCCTTCGCCGGGATGGCGTGGTTCGGGCGGGGCGAGGAGGAGCTGTGGGAGGACGACCCGGCCTGGGACGACGTCGAGAACGTCGACCCCGCCCCGTGGGACGAGCCGAACGAGGACGACCCGGGCTGGCCGGTCGCGGTCCTGATGGGTGACTACCAGGGCTGGGCGGAGGGCGGGGACGGGGCACGTTTCGTCGGGGCCGCGTCGTTCCGGTGGGCCCGCTTCGACGGCCCTGCCTGGTTCGGCAAGGCGCGGTTCGGCGCGGAGGCGACGTTCCGGGACGCCGAGTTCGGCGGGCTCGTGCACCTGGACCAGCCCGCCGTGGACCTCACCGGCGCCCGGTGGGCCGGCGCGGCCGACGGCGAGCCGATGTGCTGGCCCCTCGGCTGGGTGCCCGAGCCTGGGCCGGACGGCGCGAGCGTGCTCGTGCGGGACGGACCCGTCGCGCCCCGCACCCGCCAGCTCGCCGACCGGGATCCCGCTGTCCGCCGCGTGGGGCTGCGGGCTCTCGGCGAACTCGGCGACGCGAGGCCGGAGCTGCGCCAGCGCGTGGTCGACGCCGTCTGCGCGTATCTGCGGGTGCCGCTGCCGTTCGACGTGACCGGCGAGCTGACCCCCGCCCAGGCCGGGGAGGTCCAGGCGCGGCGCGACGCGCAGCGGCTGCTCGCCGAGCGGCTGCGTCCGGCGAGCGCAGTGCCGGGCGGGGCGCGGCCACCGCACTGGCCGGAGACGAACCTGCCGCTGTGCGGCGCGACGCTGGTCGACCTCGACCTCAGCGGCTGCCAGGTCGGCTACGCGGACTTCACCGGCGCCCAGTTCCACGGAACCACCCGGTTCGACGCCAGCGGGTTCGCCAGCGCCGCCTTCCGGCTCGACGGTCGGCAGGGGCGGGCCTCGTTCCACGGCGACGTCACCTTCGCCGGGGCGCGGCTCGACCGCTGGCACAACGTCCGGGAGGTCCTCGGCGGCGTCGTGTTCCACGCCAAAGCCGTGCTCGACGACCCGGACGTCGAGCCCTGACCGTGTCCCGGACCGACGCGCGTCCGGGCCGGCGGGGCACCCCCGCCCCCGTCGTGGTCCCGGTCAGGGGATGGGCCACTCGTGGACCGGCCGGTTGGTGTGCATCAGCGTCACGTAGTGCCGCACCACCTCACGCAGCGCCTCCGGCCGGTCGAGATGGTCGGCGGACTCCAACCGGTGCAGGGTCTCCACCTGCCAGCTCGCCCCGTTGCGGCCGGTCAGGCAGCGTTGCTCGATGACGCCGAGCAGCCGGTCCCGCTCGGCGGGGTCGAGGCCCCACCGGTCCAGCCCGTGGTGGGCCAGCGGCAGCAGCCGGCGCAGCACCAGCTCGGTGACCGGGAGATAACCGAGGCCGGGCCAGAAGACCTGGGCGTCGATGCCGTAGCGGGCGCAGGCGTTGAAGTTCTCCTCGGCCGCGCTGAACGACATCTGCGACCACAGCGGCCGGTCGGCCTCGGCGAGCGCCCGGACGAGACCGAAGTAGAAGGCTCCGTTGGCCACGGTGTCGAGCACCGTCGGCCCGGCCGGCAGCACCCGGTTCTCCACCCGCAGGTGCGGGCGGCCCTTCAGCACGTCGTACACGGGGCGGTTCCAGCGGTAGACGGTGCCGTTGTGCAGCCGCAGCTCGGCGAGCCTCGGCACGTCCCCCCGGGCCAGGGCCTCGGCCGGGTCCTCCGCGTCGCAGACGGGCAGCAGCGCCGGGAAGTAGCGCACGTTCTCCTCGAACAGGTCGAACACCGTGGTGATCCAGCGCTCGCCGAACCACACCCGGGGGCGTACGCCCTGGGCCTTGATCTCCTCCGGCCGGGTGTCGGTGGCCTGCTGGAACAGCGGGATGCGGGTCTCCCGCCACAGCTCCCGGCCGAAGAGCAACGGCGAGTTCGCCCCGAGGGCCACCTGGATACCGGCGATCACCTGCGCGGCGTTCCAGTAGTCGGCGAACTGGGCCGGGCTGACCTGGAGGTGGAACTGGGTGCTCGTGCAGGCCGCCTCCGGGGTGATGGTGTCGGCGGTGACCGCGAGCCGTTCCACGCCGTTGATCGCGATCCGCAGGTCCTCGCCGCGGGCGGCGAAGATCTGCTCGTTGAGCAGCGCGTAGCGCGGGTTGGCCGACAGCGTCTCGGCGGTCAGGTGCTCCGGCCGCAGCGTCGGCAGGACGCCGATCATCACCATGTGCGCGCCCACGTCCCGCGCCTTGGTCTCGGCGGCGTTGAGGCTGGCCCGCACGGACTCCTCGAACTCGCGGGTGCCGGTGCCGGCCAGCCGGCGCGGCGCCACGTTGATCTCGACGTTGAACTGGCCCAGCTCCGTCTGGAAGGCCGGGTCGGCGATGGCGGCCAGCACGTCGGCGTTGCGCATGGTCGGCAACGAGTCGTCGTCGACCAGGTTCAGCTCGATCTCCAGCCCGGTCATCGGCCGTTCGACGTCGAACCGGGACTCCCGGAGCATCTCGGCGAAGACGTCCAGGCACCGCCGTACCTTCTCGCGATAGCGGGCCCGGTCCTCGCGACTGAAGGTCCGTACGCCGACGTCCTCGCCCATGGTCACCGCCCTGTCACCGTTGGTTCCCCTAACCTCGCACGCTTAGGGCGGGCCGGGGAAGACCCGAAGCTCCTTGTACGTACCCAGCTCGGGCCCGCGTGATCCCTGTCGCCTCCGCCCCTCGTGCCGTCGGCGCGGCCGGCGGGGTGGTTAGCATGTGCGGCAACCGGTGGGGGAGTGACGATGCGCGAGAAGATCACCAGGCTCTTCGTGGCGGCGGCGATCGCCGAGGCCTGCTCCTGGCTGGCCCTGCTGATCGGCATGGCCGTCAAGTACGGCCCCCCGGGCAACGAGATCGGCGTGCAGATCTTCGGCCCGATCCACGGCGCGCTCTTCGTCGCGTACGGCCTGCTGGTCCTCGCGATGGCCCGGCTGCACCGGTGGCGGCCCTGGCCCACCCTCGTGGCCCTGGCCTGCGCCGTACCGCCGTTCGCCACCCTGATCTTCGAACGCTGGGCCGCCCGGCGCGGGATGCTGCGCACCGCGGGCGAGCCGGACCGGCCGCTGACGCCCGTCGGCTGACCGGTCAGCCGGCGAGGAAGTCGGCCAGCGCGGCGGCGAGCTGCTCCGGGGCCTCCTCGGCCATGTGGTGGCCCGAGTCGATCGCGGCCACCCGCACGTCGTCGGCCCAGTCCCGCCAGATCGCCGCCGGGTCGCCGTACAGGTCGACCATGTCGTCCCGCTCCGACCAGCAGAACAGCACCGGGCAGGCGATCCGCCGCCCGGCGGCCCGGTCGGCGTCGTCGGCCGCCCGGTCGGGGCCGAGCCCGGCGCGGTAGTCCTCGCACATCGCGTGCACCGTCGCCGGGTCGTGGATGGCCCGGCGGTAGTCGGCGTACGCCTCCTCGCCCATGGCCGCCGGCGACCCGCCGTACCAGGCGTCCGGGTCGGCGGTGATCACCCGCTCCGCCGGCTTGTCCGACTGGCCGAGGAAGAACCAGTGCCACCAGCGGGCCGCGAACCGGGCGTCGGCGCGCGCCAGGGCCTCGCCGATCGGCACCCCGTCGAGCACGCCCAGCCGGCTGACCCGCTCCGGGTGGTCCAGCGCCGTGCGCATCGCCGCGTAGCAGCCCCGGTCGTGCCCGATCACCGCCGCGCGGTCGTGGCCGAGCGCGTCGAGCAGGCCCACCACGTCGCGGGCCATCGCCCGCTTGGCGTACGTGGTGTGCCCCGGGTCGCTCGGCGGCTTCGACGAGCCGCCGTAACCGCGCAGGTCCGGGCAGATGACGGTGTGCTCGCGGGCGAGCAGCGGCGCGACCCGGTGCCAGGTCGCGTGGGTGCGTGGATGGCCGTGCAGCAGCACCACGGGTGGCCCCGAGCCGCCGTGGCTTACCCGCAGTTGGACCTCGCCGACGTCGATCCGCTCCAGCGTGAATCCCTCGAACATGTCCGCCACCGTGCCCGCGGGCGCGCCGCCGGAAACCGCGCCGGCCGTCAGGTCAGCGTGGACCAGGCCAGCACGGCGGCGACCAGCGCCGCGCCCAGCACCGCCTGGAGCAGCAGCGGCGGCCCGAGGTGCGACCACAGGGTGGCGGTACGCGGGGTGAGCAGCTGGCCCGTCGTCAGGTTCACGATCCGCTCGATCTTCGGCGGCAGGTCCGGGTCGCCCTGCGGGCGCAACGTGAGCTGCACGTGGTCGGCCGGGTGCAGGGCGCTCTGCGGCAGGTGCCCGTGCAGCTCGACCTCGCAGAGCCGCCCGGCGGCGTCGCGCAGCCGCACCGGGGTGACCAGGTATTCCGGGCCCTTCTTCAGGTCCTTGAAGCTTCGTCGGGCCGCGCCGGAGCTGGCGGAGAACAGGGAACGGGCCAGCGCCATCAGCAGGCCGGCGATCCCGGCCGCCACGAGCACCGCGACCAGCACCGGCTGGCCGATGCGCACCTCGCGCGGGTAGCCGTCCATCAGCCGGACGATCCGCCCAGTGACGATCCGGCCGGTCGGATGGACGATCCGCCGGATGTGCAGGTCGCTGTCCATCTCCACCACCCAGAGTCCGGTTGCGTTCACTCATGGTATCGGTCGTCCGGGTTGAACGACATGAATGAAATGCGGTCACGCGCTCGCGGCGGCCAGGTGACAACCGCAGCGGCACGGGTAAGCGGGGGGCCGAGCTGGAAAGGGGTCGAGCATGCAGCTGTCCTTCCTGCGCCCGCTCTACGACCGGCCGGGGCCGTGGGTCTCGGTGTACCTGGACGCGTCCGCCAACACCGAGGACGCCCACCCGGCGCTCGATCTGCGCTGGCGCGCCCTGCGTGACCAACTTCAACAGCAGCGCGCCGACGTGGACACCATCGACGCCGTCGAACGCGTCGTGCGGGGCCACGATCCGATGCCCGGCGGCTACGGGCTGGCGGTCTTCGGCGCCCGGGGCCGGGTGGTGCTGTCGGAGTACCTCTCCGCCCCGCCGCTGCGGGACCTGGCCGCGTACACCTCGTTGCCGCACGTGATGCCCATGCTGGCGCAACGCGGCGAGCAGGTTGCCTGGGTCCGGGTGCTGGCCGACCGGACCGGCGCCGACGCCATGGCGATCAGCGCCGGCGGCGTGCCGCGCCGGGCCCACGTGAGCGGCCGGGAGGACTTCCAGCTGCGCCGGGTGCAGCCCGGCGGCTGGTCGCAGTCGCACCACCAGCGGGCCGCCATGGAGGCCTGGCACCACAACGCGGGCGACGTCACCGCCGCCACGGTGGAGCTGGCCGAGAAGGTCGGCGCGGAGGTGGTGGTGGTCGCCGGCGACGTGCGCGCCACCGGCGTGATCGCCGCCCAGATGCCCGAACGTTGGCAGGACCTGATGGTGCGCACCGACGCCGGGTCCCGGGGCGGCGGCGCCGACCAGAGCCTGCTCGACGACCTCACCGTGCAGACCATCGCCGAGGTGGCCGACCAGCGGATCACCGCAGTGCTGGACCGGTTCGGCATGCAGGAGGACGTCGGCGCCGGGCTGGACGCCGTGGTGTCCGCCCTGCAACGCAACCAGGTCGAGACGATGCTCATCGTCGACGACCCGTCCGCCACCGGGGAACTCTGGATCGGGCCGGACCCGACCGAGATCGCCACCGACCCGGGGCAGCTCGCCGCCATGTCCGTACGCGACCCGGAGAAGGTCCGCGCCGACGCCGCCCTCGTGCGCGCGCTGGTCGGCACCGACGCCGAGCTGACCGTGCTGGGCCCGGACGAGGCACCGGAGCTGACCGACGGCGTCGGCGCGGTGCTGCGCTACGTCGACTCCGGCACCCCGGGGCGTGGCGATGGCTGAGCGAACAGTGGCCGACCTGGTGGTCGAGCGCCTGCGCGCCTGGCGGGTGCCGCGGGTCTTCGGCTACCCCGGGGAGGCCATCGCCCCGGTGGTCGAGGCGTTGGACGCCTCGGGCGGGGACCCGGAGTTCGTGCCGGCCCGGCACGAGGAGACCGCCTCCTACATGGCCACCGGGCACGCCAAGTTCACCGGCGGGATCGGGGTCTGCCTGGCCACCCAGGGGCCGAGCGCCGTGCAACTGCTCAACGGCCTCTACGACGCCAAGCTGGACAGCAAGCCGGTGGTGGCGATCGTCGGCGAGGACGTCTCGGGCCCGCTCGGCGGCGCCCACCAGGAGATCGGCCTGAGCCGGCTGTTCGCCGACGTGTGCAACCAGTTCGTCCGCTACGGCCGTACGCCCGACGGGGTGCCGGCCCTGCTCGACCAGGCGTTCCGCACGGCCGCCGCCACCCGCAGCCCGGTCTGCGTGGTGCTGCCGCGGCAGTTGCAGGAGGCCACCGTGCCCGACCTGCAGTCCCACGCGGCTGGGGTGCTCTCGGCGACGCCGGGCGAGCCGCTGGCCCGGGTCCTGCCGCACGACGCAGACCTGGACGCGGCCGCCCAACTGCTCGCCAACGGCCGGCGGAGCGCGATCCTGGTCGGGCAGGGCGGCCGGGGCGCGGCCGGAGAGATCGTCGCCCTCGCCGACCGGCTCGGCGCCGGGGTGGCGACCTCGCTGCTGGGCAAGCCGGTGCTCGACGAACGGCTGCCCTTCCACGCCGGCGTGCTCGGCGAGGTCGGCACCCCGGCCGCCGCCGAGCTGATGGGCGGCTGCGACACGCTGCTGCTCATCGGCACGAACGATCCGTGGACGGACTACTTCCCGATGCCGGGGCAGGCCCGCACGGTGCAGATCGACATCGACGGCCGCCGGATCGGCACCCGCTACCCGGTGGACGTGCCGCTCGTGGGCGACGCCCAGGAGACGCTGCGGGCGTTGCTGGCCCGGGTGCCCGACCGGCCGAACGCCCGGTGGCGGGAGACCGTCGAGGGCTCGGTCGACCGGTGGCGGGCCGAGCGGGCCGACCGGGCCGCCGCCCCCGCCGAGCCGGTGAACCCGCAGCTCGTGCTGCACGAACTCTCCACCCGGGTCCCGCCGCGCGGGGCGGTGGCGGTGGACGTCGGATCGGTCATGTACTGGTACGCCCGGCACCTGGAGCTGCCGCCGGGCGTCAACGCGCAGCTCTGCGGCACGCTCGGCACGGTGGGCTGTGCCCTGCCGTACGCCGTGGCGGCCAAGCTCGCCGCCCCGGACCAGCCGGTGGTCGCCCTGCTCGGCGACGGCGCGATGCAGCTCAACGGGCTGGCCGAGCTGATCACCGTGGCACACCACTGGCGGGAGTGGCGCGATCCCCGCCTGGTGGTGCTGGTGCTCAACAACCGGGACCTGTCCGGCATGGGCGGCGGTCGTACGCCGACCGACCCGACGCGCCGCCGGCCCGACGTGCCGTACGCCGGCTGGGCGCGCCTGCTCGGCCTGCACGGGGTGCGGGTCGACCGGCCGGAGCTGGTGGGGGCGGCCTGGGACGAGGCGCTGGCGGCCGACCGGCCCTGCGTACTGGAGGCGGTGGTCGACCCGGCGGTGCGGCTGGCGCCGCCCGAGCCCGCGTTCGCGGACCTGCGCGAGGTGTTCGCCGAGGGCGACGCCGCCCGGCGGGTACGCGACCGGATGCTCGCCGCCGGGGTGGCCGTGGAGGTCGACGACCTCGTTTAACGCTCCAGTCGAGGGGCACTGAGGACGGGCAGTACGACGCTGGAGGTCACCTTGTCAGAAGCCCCGGACCGCCGGTACGGCCCCGCGCCCCTGCCGCAGCCCCGTGGGCCGGTGTCGACGGCGCTGCTGGACGCGCTGCGGCGGGCGCCGCACGACCTTCCGGCGGGGCTGGGCGCCGGGCTCGCCCCCGCCGACGCCCTCACTGACGAGGACCTCCAGCTCACCCTCTTCTGCTGCTACGAGCTGCACTACCGGGGCTGGCAGGGCGTCGACGAGGACTGGGAGTGGCAGCCGTCCCTGCTCGCGCTGCGCGCGTACGCCGAACGGCACTTCGAGGCGGCGGTGCGCGCGCTGGTGGGGCTCCTGCCGGCGGCGCTGCCCGGCGGGGTGCCGGCGGCGCTGGCCGACGTGGTCGCCGCCGACGACGGGCCGTCGCTCGCCGGCCACCTGCAACGCCGGGCGTCGCTGGCCCAGTTCCGGGAGTTCGTCACGCACCGCTCGATCTACCACCTGCGCGAGGCCGACCCGCACAGCTGGGCCCTGCCGCGCCTCGGCGGGCCGGCGAAGGCCGCCCTGGTGGAGATCCAGATGGACGAGTACGGCAACGGGCGGCTGGACCGGATGCACGCCGAGCTGTTCCGGGTCACCCTGGCCGAGCTGGGACTGGACACCGGATACGCCGCCCACCTGGACACCGTACCGGCGGTCACCCTGGCCACCAACAACCTCATGTCGCTGTTCGGGCTGCACCGGCGGCTGCGCGGGGCGCTGCTGGGGCACCTCGCCGCGTACGAGATGACCTCCTCGCTGCCGAACCGCCGGTACGGCAACGGGCTGCGCCGCCTGGGCCTGGGCGAGGCGGCCACGCGCTTCTACGACGAGCACGTCGAGGCCGACGCGGTGCACGAGCAGATCGCCGCCTACGACCTGTGCGGCGGGCTGGTCCGGGTGGAGCCGGCGCTCGCCCCGGACGTCCTCTTCGGCGCCGCCGCCGCGCTGGCGGTGGACCGGCTCTTCGGCGCGCACCTGCTGGACGCCTGGACCGCCGGCCGCACCTCCCTGCGCGCCACCGCCGCGCCGATCCGCATCGACCTGCGCGACCGCCCGCGCCCCGGCGGCAGACCCGCCGCCGTCGCCTGACCCACCCG
>NZ_WAAS01000041.1:0-36746 GCF_008806585.1 Micromonospora sp. AMSO12t | reverse complement strand
CCGACGCCGCCGGTGCAGGTGACGCCGTTGAGGGCGAACGACGTGGGGGCGGTGTTCGCGCCCGACCAGGAGCCGTTGAAGCCGAAGGACACCGTGGCGTTGGTGCCGATGGCGGCGTTGTAGCCGACGTCGGTGGCGGTGACGTTGGCGCCGGCGGCGGTGACGTTGGCGCCGGCGGCGGTGACGTTGGCGCCGGCGGCGGTGACGTTGGCGTTCCACGCCGAGGTCACCTGCTGCCCGGAGGGGAACGTCCAGGTCAACCGCCAACCGTTGATCGGGTCACCGAGGTTGGTCACGGCCACGTTCGCGGTGAAGCCGCCGGGCCACTGGTTGGCCGAGTACGCCACCCGGCAGCCGGCCGCCGCGTGCGCGCTCACCGCGAACGTCAGGCCGAGGCTCACCAACAGCAGGGTGAGGGCGCCGGTGAACAGGCTCAGCCGCCATCGGGTTCTTCTCGTCGTGCCTCGCATCTCGGCCATGACGCTCCTCGCCTGGGGTGCCGCTGGGACGGGCTCGCGGCAGGCGCCACCACGAACGCGGCCGCACCCGATCGCGAACCGCAGATTAAGTTTGGATTCCAAACTTTGTCAATCGGCGTACCTCTATCTGGGCAAGGAGGCGCGGGACGGCCGGAGGTCCGACCGCCCCGCGCCGCGCCTCACTGGTTGCGGCGGTACACCTCGATGTACGCCGCGGAGCGGTACTGCTGCTTCACGTCCTCGGCCAACACACCGATCCACAGCGGGCCGGTGCCGGTCTTCGAGCTGACCCTGGTGTGCGCCGGGTCCAGGGCGCCGGTGGGCAGGAACGCCGGCTGCTCCACCACCGCGGAGTGGTACGCGTCCGTGCCCCCCAGCCACCAGACCAGCACGTCCCTGGCCGCGACGTTGCGCGCGTTGTCGATCCGCCCGAGTGTCTGGTACTCGTCGGCCAGCACCTGCGGCAGGAAGTCGCCCCAGACGGTGTACCTGTGCGTCCCGAAGGTGCCCAGCGAGTAGCCGTGGCAGAAGAACCTCTGGTCACCGGTGACGGTGGGCGCCGCCCGCCACGCCTCCACGCGGGTGCCGAGATCGGTGCGTACGGAGAGGTTCATCCCGCTGACGTTGTTCGCCAGCGCGGGCTGGAGGAGGATCTGGTCGCCACTGGTCAGGTCGAACGGCTGCATGGGACTCCTCGGCACATGTGCGACGGATGTGAGCAGGGTTCGACCCTCGACCATCCGGTCACGCACGGCAAGCATGAGGTCACCAACCCGACCGGGGACGGGACGATCCGCGCGTGCCGGTCGGCGATGTCCCGGACGATCCGGCGGGCCGTGGCCGGCCGTCGACGGCGGTCAGGCGACCGGCGACGTCCGTACGCCGGTGAGGTGTTTGGTGACGCGTAGCAGCACCTGGTCCGATGGCCCGGCGACGAAGGCGGCCGTGTCGGCCAGCGCGGTGATCAGGGGCAGTCCGCGACCGCCGACGGTGAGCGGGGCGGGCAGTGCGGCGTCGAGCCCGGCGCCGTCGGGGATGCTGCCGCGGTTGCCGACCTCGAGCAGGCAGACGTCGTCGTCGATCACGATGGTGATGTCGACGCTGCTGTCGGCGTCCGCGTGCAGCACCGCGTTGGTGCACGCCTCGGTGATCAGCACGGCGAGGTGACCACGGGAGTCCTCGGCGGTGTCGGTGAGGCTCAGCAGGGTGGCGAGTACGTGCCGGGCGCGGGTCACCGAGGACGGTCGACGCGGGAGTGAGAACGTCGTGGTTACGCGCATCGCGCCGTTCCTCCTCCCCGCTGGGTGACCGCGCCGGACTACTGTGCCACAACTCGGGGCGGGACGCTTCCGCGGTGATCAGCACTACCCGGAGTTGCCGCGGTCAAACGGCCGGGCGTGTCGGCGCGACGCACGCCGGCCGGCGGCGGTCCGCACCCGGCAGCATAGGGTGAGCGGGGATCATCGGCGTGGGGAGGCTGTCATGGCACTGCTGTTGTCGGTCCGGCCGGGCCGTGGTTGCACCGTGCTCGAGGTGCGCGGCGAGCTGGACCTGGCGACGTCCCCGCAGTTGCGTGAGGGTCTGCAACGGTTGGTCGACGCCGGTGACCGCCAGGTGGTGGTGGACCTGGCCGAGGTGGGGTTCATGGACTCCAGCGGGCTGGGCGCGCTGGTGGTGATGTTCAAGGCGTTGCGTGACGCCGGCGGTCGGCTCTGCCTCGCCGCGGTGCAGCCCGCCGTGCGGAGCGTCCTGACGGTCACGTCGGTGGACCGCGTGATCGACATCTACGACAGCGTGCAGGCGGCCGAGGCCGATCTGCCGTCCGGGCACGACGCGACGGGCCGGTAGTCAGTCGGGCAGCGCGCCGCTGGCACGTGCCTGGTCGGCGCCGGCGCTGGTGCTCCGGTCCTCGCTGTGCCCGCCGTGCCAGTCGAGGATGAACAGCGTGGCATCGTCGGCCAGAGTCGGCCCGCTGACCTCGAGCACGGCATCCGCCAACGCCCGGGCGGCCTCGCGCGGATGCAGCCCGGCGATCGACCGCAAGTGGGCCGGAAGGTCCAGGCTGGCGGCGTTGCGCTCCCGCATCCCGTCGGTGATCACCACCAGACGGTCGCCCGGTCGCAGCGTGACCTCGCCTGCGCCGTAACTGGCTTCGGCGAACATGCCGAGGGGGAAGTTGGCCGGTAGCGACAGCGCCCGGGTGTCCCCGTCGCGCACCAGCAGCGGCGGCACGTGCCCGGCGTTGAGCAGCGCGCACACCCCCGCGCGCAGGTCCAGACGGCCGAGGACCGCCGTGACGTAACTGCCGGGCACGCTGGCGTGAGCGGCCACGTCGGCGTTCGCAGCGTCGGCCTGCTCCACCAGGCCAGCCCCGCGGCGGCGGCTGTTGCGCAGGCTGCCCACGCCCAGCGTGGCCGTCAGCGCACTGGCCACCCCGTGGCCCATCGCGTCGGTGACGCTGAAGTGCAGCACGTCGCGGGCGAGGCTGTAGTCGAAGGTGTCCCCGCCGATGCTGGCGGCGGGTTCGAGCCAGCCGGACAGGGTGAACGCGCTGGCCTCACACGTGAACGAGGCGGGCAGCAGGCGGCGCTGGATCTCCCCGGAGAGAGTGAACGGGGTCGTCCGTTGCCCCCACTCGAACAGGTCGGTGTACCGCCGGTTGGCGATCACCACGAACGCCAACACGTGCGCCGTGCGGGCGATCTCCTCCAGCGTTCGCGCATCGGGCTCGTCCGGCAGGACCATCTCGAGCAGGCCCATCGCCTCGCCGCGCTCGGTCACGGGCGCCAACACCGTCCACCCGTCCGGCTGCGCGAGAACCTGCACCGCCTGGGTGCGCAGCGCCTGCTCGGCGGGGCCACCGTCGAACGGCATCACCGTGGCGGCCTCGTCGCCGTCCCGGCGTCCCGCACCGGCGCCGTCGAGCGGCACGTGGGCCAACCGGACCAGCGCCCGGCCGCTGAGGTCCGCGATGAGGAACGCGATCGTACGTGCCCCCAGCGCCGCGCCGAGCCCTCGCGTGACCGCCTCCACCGCCTCGACCGGCGAGGCGTTCTCCGCAGCATCCAACAACATCTGAACCACGATCCGCCCTCGACTGCTCTCCACTGTCGGAGCCTACCGACCCGGCCGGTGAGCACCGAGTACGGCGATCCTCCCCCGCGACGACCTCAGTCAGCCGCTTCCACGTACGACGCCAGGTTGGCCAGCGAGGAGGCGATCCCGGCCTCGTGGTCCGCCTGGTCGATACCGCGTGGTACGTCCGTGGCGGTGACGGTCACCTCGGTCCCCGCGCCGGTGGCCGCGAGGTGCCAGGTCATCGTCATGGTGCCCGCGTACGCCGGGTCGTCGGCCTCGAACACCGCCCGCTGCACCACGTGCTCGGATGGCACCAGGGCGGCGAACCCGACGTCGACGACATCCGTCGCGTCCGACGTCTTGCCGGGGCTGTCGGCGGCGTCGAGGTAGGTCAGGACCATCCGGAACCCGCCTCCGGGCCGGGGATCCCACCGCTCGATCCGCCCGCGCATGCCGTCCGGCGGCAGCCACGCCTCGAGCGCCTCCCGGTCGAGCAGGGCGCCGTAGACGGTCGCCGGTGGTGCCGCGATCACCCGGCTGGCGCGGTCGGTCCGTCCCATGACCCGATCCTAGGGCCGGGCCTGCGCCGTGCCCAACCTCATCGACCGACCCGGGGCGGTGGGGGTCAGCTCAGCCTGGAACCGGTCAGCGTCGGGTTGCGGGCGCCGAGGAAGAAGATGCCGGGGTAGCCGCGCGTCTCGAAGCCGTTGCTCGGGTTGCGGCGCAGGGTCGAGTTCTCGATCCGCATGGTGCCGGTGCGGTCGTTGCTGACGAAGAAGACGGCCCCGCCACCCTCGTTCGCCTCGTTGCCCTCGATGACGGTGCCGGCGATCCGGACGGTGAACTCGTTGCCGTCGCAGTAGATCGCCCCGCCGCTGCCGCCGCCCGGTGTGCCGGGCCTGGCCGGGTTGGCCCCGGTGCCGACCGCCCGGTTGCCGCGCAGGACGCTGTTCAGCACCGCCCAGGTGACGCCGATGCTGCTCAGGGCGCCGCCGTTGGCGCAGACGCCGCCGTCGAACGTGCTGCCGACCACGTACACGGGCTTGTTCTCGTGCTGGCTGAGTACCCGGATGGCCGCGCCGCCCAGGTCGGGGCCGGTCCGGTCGCAGCGGTTGCGGACGAAGCGCGAGTTGACCACCTTGAACCGGCCGCCCCGGACGAAGATCGCCCCACCGCCGCCGCCCTCGGTGCGCTCGCCGGTGGAGTTGCCGTCGGCGAAGGTCAGGTTCTGCACGGTGAGCTGGGGGTGGTCCTGGTTCTGGCAGTGCGAGGTGGTCCAGCCCTGCGCGCTGTCGCAGGTGTTCATGTAGAGGATCCGCCGCTGCCCCTGGCCGCTGAGGGTGACCTTGCCGCCGCCGTCCAGCACCACCCTGGGACCGTTGGCGTTGCGGACCTTGGCGGTGGCCGTCATCTTGATCGTCACCGGTTGCGGCCCGCAGTCGAACGTGATGACGCCGCCGGCCGCGACCGCCTTCACCACCGCGGCCGAGGTGCAACTGGCGGCGGTGCCACTGCCGATCGTCCGGGTCGGCCTCGACGTGTCGACGGCGCGCGCCTCCGCCGGCACGGCCGCGCCGCCGTCCGGGTTGCCGGCCTTCAGGGTCCCCGCCTTCGTCGCGCGCCCCGGGCTGGCGCTCGCGGAAGGTCCGCCGAGTCCGGAACGGGCCGTCGGGGCGGCCCCGGGGCTGCTCGCCTCGGCCCCACCGGCCGGCGTCGCCGCGGCTGGCGGGGCCGGGGGCGGGCCGCCGTCGGCGGCGGAGTTGCCGCAGGCGGGCAGGCCCGCCCCGGCGACGGACAGGACGAGTAGGGCGGCAAGCGACTTCACACGCACCCCGTGATGCTAGGGGCCGCCCGGCCTCCGCCCTCGACGGGACAGGGACCAGCGGTGACGCCCGCCCGGTCACCGGACCCGACGGCGGACGAGCCCCGGTCGATCCACCAGCGATCGACCGGGGCTCGTCGTCCGGAGCCGGGTCAGACGAGGTCGAACCGGTCGAGTTCCATGACCTTGGTCCAGGCCGCGACGAAGTCGGCGACGAACTTGTCGCGCGCGTCCTGGCTGGCGTAGACCTCGGCGAGGGCCCGCAGCTGGGAGTTGGAGCCGAAGATCAGGTCGACCGCGGTGGCGGTCCACTTCACCTCGTCGCTGGCCAGGTCCCGGATCTCGTAGACGTGCTCGGCGGACTCCGACGCCTTCCACCGGGTGCCCGGGGAGAGCAGGTTGGCGAAGAAGTCGTTGGTGAGCAGGCCGGGCCGGTCGGTGAGGACGCCGTGCCGAGTGCCGCCGGCGTTCGCCCCGAGGGAGCGCAGGCCGCCGACGAGGACGGTCATCTCGGGCGCGGTCAGGTTGAGCATGTAGGCGCGGTCGAGGAGCAGCACCTCCGGCTGGGTCTTCTCGCCGGCACGCAGGTAGTTGCGGAACCCGTCGGCGCGCGGCTCCAGCACCCGGAAGGACTCGACGTCGGTCTGCTCCTGGGTGGCGTCGGTGCGGCCCGGCCGGAACGGCACGGTCACCTCGACGCCGGCGTCGCGCGCCGCTTTCTCGACGGCCGCCGAGCCGGCCAGCACGATCAGGTCCGCGAGCGAGATCTTCGCGCCGCCGGCGGAGTTGAACTCCTGCCGGATGCCCTCGAGGGCCTCCAGGACCGTCGCGAGCTGCTCGGGCTGGTTGACCTCCCAGCCGCGCTGCGGCTCGAGACGGATCCGCGCGCCGTTGGCGCCGCCGCGCTTGTCGGTGGACCGGAAACTGGCGGCCGAGGCCCAGGCGGTGGAGACCAGCTGCGCGGTCGTCAGACCGGACTCGAGGACCTTCGCCTTGAGCGCGGCGACGTCGGCGTCGCCCACGAGCTCGTGGTCGACGGCCGGCACCGGGTCCTGCCACAGCTGGGCTTCCGGGACCCACGGCCCGAGGAAGCGCTCGACCGGCCCCATGTCGCGGTGCAGCAGCTTGTACCAGGCCTTGGCGAACGCCAGCGCGAACTCGTCGGGGTTCTCCAGGAAACGGCGCGAGATCTTCTCGTACGCCGGGTCGACGCGCAGCGACAGGTCGGTCGTGAGCATCGTCGGCTTGTGCTTCTTCGACGGGTCGTGGGCGTCCGGGATGATCGCCTCGGCGTCCTTGGCGACCCACTGCTTCGCGCCGCCGGGGCTCGTCGTCAGCTCCCACTCGTAGCCGAAGAGGATCTCGAAGAACCGGTTGCTCCACTGCGTCGGCACGTCGGTCCACGTCACCTCCAGGCCGCTGGTGATCGTGTCACCGCCCTTGCCGCTGCCGTAGGTGCTCAGCCAGCCCAGGCCCTGCGACTCCAGCGGGGCGCCCTCGGGCTCGGGGCCCACGTGGTCGTCGGCGACGCCGGCGCCGTGGGTCTTGCCGAAGGTGTGGCCGCCGGCGATGAGGGCGACGGTCTCCTCGTCGTTCATCGCCATCCGGGCGAAGGTCTCACGGATGAAGTGCGCCGCGGCGAGCGGGTCCGCGTTGCCGCGGGGGCCCTCCGGGTTGACGTAGATGAGCCCCATCTCGGTGGCCCCGACGCCGGTCACCATCTCCTTCTCGGAGGCGTAGCGCTCGTCACCGAGCCAGGTGTCCTCCGGGCCCCAGAAGATCTCCTCGGGCTCCCAGACGTCCTCCCGGCCGAAGGCGAAGCCGAAGGTCTTGAAGCCCATCGACTCCAGGGCGACGTTGCCGGCGAGCACGAGCAGGTCGGCCCACGAGATCTTCTGGCCGTACTTCTGCTTCACCGGCCACAGCAGCCGGCGGGCCTTGTCGAGGTTGGCGTTGTCCGGCCAGCTGTTGAGCGGGGCGAACCGCTGGCCACCGTCGCCGGCGCCGCCGCGGCCGTCCTCGATGCGGTAGGTGCCCGCGGCGTGCCAGCTCATCCGGATCATCAGGCCGCCGTAGTGGCCGAAGTCGGCCGGCCACCAGTCCTGCGAGGTGGTGAGGACCTTGACGATGTCCTGCTTGAGGGCCTCGACGTCGAGCTTGGCGAACTCCCTGGCGTAGCTGAAGTCCTCCCCCAGCGGGTTGCCCTTCGACGAGTGGGCGTGCAGCACCGAGAGGTCGAGCTGGTTGGGCCACCAGTCCCGGTTGGTGCGCGGACGGCCTCCGGTCTTCGGCGTCGGCGAGTCGATCGCCGGGTTCTCGCTCTCGCTGCCGTGCGCGGTCACGGAGTCGTGCGCGACCGGGCAACCGGCCGCCTCCTTCTTGTCCACGCCCTGCGCGCTGACGGGGCCATTGTCCTGGGTGTCGCTCATCTGCTTCCTTCCGGACTGGCGGTTCACTGAACGGTGCGTTCGGTCGCGCAGTCGGGGCAGGTGCCCCAGTAGACGACCTCCGCCTCGTCGACCACGAAGCCGCGGTCGTCGGAGGCAGTGAGACAGGGTGCATGGCCGACGGCGCACTCGACGTCGGCGATCGCGCCGCAGGAGCGGCACACGACATGGTGGTGGTTGTCGCCCACCCGGGACTCGTAGCGGGCGGTCGCCCCGGCGGGCTGGATGCGCCGCACCAGACCGGCGTCGGTGAGCGCGCGCAGCACGTCGTAGACCGCCTGGTGGGAGACCGTGGGCTGGTCCGCCCGCACCAGGGCGATCACCGTGTCGGTGTCGACGTGCGGGTGGTCACGCAGCGCTCTGAGCACCGCCAACCGGGGCCGCGTCACGCGCAACGAGACCGCCCGCAGCTGGGTCTCGAAGTCGGGCGTCACGTGTCGAACATAGTCCAGTATTTTGGAACGGATCAAGTTTTTCTGAGGTTCAACCCGCGCACCTCCGACCGACGCGGCCCCGGCCGCCCGGCGGGCGGTCGGGGCCGTTCACCGACTGCTCCCGGAGCGGCTGTCGGGCCGCAGCAGCTCGTCCACGCTGTCGCGCAGCGTCCTGCGGTTCGCGTGCCCGGTCTTGAGCAGCAGGCTGGCGACGTGCTTCTCGACCGTACGTGGCGAGAGGTGCAGCAGCGAGGCCAGATCCTGGTTGTCGTGGCCCTTCGCGAGCAGCACGAGCACCTCGTGCTCGCGGACGGTCACCCCGACGGCGCGCAGCCGGGCCGGGATGCGGTCGTGACCGGAGCGCCGCTGCCCGAGCGACGCGCCGGCCTGACGGAGCAGGCCCCGGCAGGCCCCGGCGATCACCGGCGCGTCGACGTTGTGGAAGTGGTCCTCCGCCGCCCTCAGCCAGGCGACGGGCTCGCCCCACCCGTCGGCGAGCGCGGCCTCGGCGACCAGACGCAACCCCAGGTGGTACGACATGCGGTACGGCGCCGCGGCCTCCAGGGCCAACGCGACCTCCGTGGCGGCCCGCTCGCGCTGCCCCGCGCGCCCGTACACCACCGCCTTCGCCAGGTGCAGGAACTGCCGGTTCCAGCGCAGGGTCGCGCCCGGGGCCAGCGCCACCGCCTCCATGCCGGTGCGGTCCAGCGACCCGGCCAGCGCGTCGAGCAGCGGTCGCAGTCCGAAGCGGCCCGTCATGTAGTAGGTGTTCGGGTGGTCGTCCTCCCACGCGCGGGCCAGGTCGAGGGCCCGGATCGCCGCCGGCCGGTCCTCCTCCAGCAGTGCGCAGACGGCCTCGCAGAAGCCGTAGGCGAGGGGAACGTGCCCGGACTCTCCCCCACCGACCGCCCGGAACTCCTCCAGCCGCTGCTCCATCAGTCGCCGTCGTCCCCGGTGGGCGGCGGAGGCGGCGGCCGTCACCAGCGCGAACTGCTGGTCGTCGATGTTGCGCAGCCGGGCGGTCGCCGCGGCGCACCGGGCGGCGAGCTCGTCCCCCGTCGGGTAGTCGCCCTGCATCACGGCCCGGATCGCGTACACGCCCTCGATGCTCTGCCCGATCATGATGGCGCCGGACAGCTGCGCGGCCTGCTCCGCCTGGCGCAGCAGGGTCTGCTCGCCGGTGCGCATGCTCTGGTTGACCCCGAGCCGGAACAGCGCGTTGATGCGCCACAGGGGCAGGCGGTGTTCCTCGGCCATCGCCAGCATCCTGGTCAGGTAGGACTCCGCCTCGTCGAAGCTCCGGCTCCGGGCGATCATGGCCAGGAGTTGCAGCGCCTGGCACGCCGTCTCCGCCATCGGCACCCGTTCGGCCACCGCCAGGGCCTGGAGCACGAGCTGCTCGGCCTGCGTGGTCCGGCCGCAGCCGTCACCGTCGCCGAAGATCAGGTGCGCCTCGACCACGTCCACCCGGGCCGCCGGCCCCGGCGGCGGGTTGCTGCCGAGGACCGCCCGGGCGATGCGCACCTGGGACGCGCCGTCGGCCCACCGCCCGGTCGTGACCGCGACCCAGGCGAGCCGGGTCCGGATGCTGACGTGCTGCTCGACGCCGAGGGTCACGGCGTTCACCCAGGTCGCGTCGTCGACCAGGGCGAACGCCCGGTTCGCGTGGCCGGCTTCGGCCAGGGCGTTGAGCAGCGACTCGAGAATGCCGGCGCGCGCCTCGGGGTCGGGCGGGTCGGACATCAGCTGGTACGCGCGGTCGAGCAGGGTGACGGCCGACGTGGTGGCGCCGTCGCCGAGTGCCCGCCGGCCCGCCTCCGCGAACAACAGGCCCGCGGCGTGGTTGTCCCCGGCGGTCTGCCTGAGTTCGGCCGCGAGCTGGCACCAGTGTCCGGGCAGCCCGGCGTACGCCGACTCCAGCGCGTCGGCGGCGCGTTTGGCCAGCGCGGACCGTTCGGCGGGGGTGAGCATGGCCAGGATCGCGTCGGCGGTCAGCGCGTGGCGGAAGGAGTACCAGTCGGGCGTCGACCGGTCGGGCATGACGACCTCGACGTCCACGCCGGAGCGCAGATGGCTCAGCATGGCCCGCTCCTCGAGACCGGTCGCCGCCCGCAGCGCGGCCACGGGGAAGCGCCGGCCCAGCACCGCGGCGGTGTGCAGCAGTGTCCGCGCCTGCGGATCGAGGCCGGCCAGCCGGCGGGTCACGCTGAGCGTGACGGTGTTCGGCAACGCGATGGCCGGGTCGTCGGTGAACTGCCAGCCGTCGCCGTCGCGGACCAGTGCGCGCGCGCCGATCATGCTGTTGAGCAGTTCCTCGGCGACGAACGGGTTGCCCTCGCTGTCGCGTACCAGCCGGTCGGTCAGCTCGGCGGGCAGGGCGTCGGTGTTTAGGCAGGCGGCGGCGAGCTCGTGGACCTCCTGATCGGACAGGGGGTGGAGTTCGACGACGGTCGCGGAGCGACGCACAGCCGCGGCCCAGGCCAGCTCGGTCGCGGGGCCGCTGCCCGGCCGCATGGTGGCCACCATCAGGATGGGCAGGTCGGCGAGGTTGTCGACCAGGTACTCCACGACGGCGTGGGTCTCGGCGTCGGCGTCGTGGATGTCCTCGAGGATGAGGACGCAGCCCCGGCCCCCGGCCACGGCGGTGACGAGCCGCAGGACCGCCTCGGCCAGCTCGACGATCGAGGCCACCCGTTCCGGCACCGCGGGGTCCCGCCACTCGGGGACGAGCCGGGCGAGGGCCGGGCGGTAGGGCGCCAGCTCGGTGTTGTCCGGCAGCCGGCCCGTGCGCGACAGCGAGAAGATCGCCTCGGTCAGCGGGCGGAACGGGACGATGGGGCCGGTGGAGCTGCTACGGCCCCGTAGCAGCTCCATACCGGCCTCCGCCGCCGCGTGCGCGCAGTGTTCCGCGAGCCGGGTCTTGCCGATCCCCGCCTCGCCGATCAGGAAGATCGTGCCGCCGGACGAGGACCGAGTGGCCGTCAGTCGAGCGTTGACGGCGCGGATTTCGGCATCACGTCCGATCACCACCGGCGAGGAGAAGCGCATGCCCGCAGGCTAACGTGAGCGGCACCCGCGTTACCGCGTCGAACACGGGCGCCCGCTGTCGATGAAACGACACGGGAAGGTGCCGCTCCCGGTCGGACTCACTCCGACGAGTGACCGCCAGTACCACCGGTGTCGATGATGGCCGCGATGGCGGGCGCGGCGATCATCAGGCCGGTCAGGATGCCCGACCGCCTCCCGACGTGCCACAGGAAGCTGAACTTGATGTCGCCCGCCGGGTGAGTGTCGGCCGGCTCGGGTTCCTCGGCCGCCCCCGCCGGTCGAGGAACAGTCAGGTCGTTCCGCATATCTTCCCCCTATCTGGTTCTCGACACCACGTCGGATGTCGTCGGCTCGGCATGCAGCAGCAGTGCCGAGGGCACTCGATCGGCGAAGCCGATACGGAGCAGTCCGTGGCCGATCCCGGCCAGGCCGTCCAGCAGGCCGGGGACGCTCACGCCGCCGGCGGCACCGCATCTCGGGCCGGCCTGGTCCAGCGCGGCGACCAGTTGTCCGGCCTGGTCGGAGCGGACGCTGGCGGCGGCCCGGCGACCGCGCGCGGCGGCGACCGACAGCATCTCCTGCCTACCCAGCTCCCCGTGGCAGAGGCTGTGGTCGTCGACCAGCCCCGATCTCGACACGGCGGTCGCCGCGCGGTCCACGAAGGCGGCCAGCGCCGGGTCTGCCAGCAGCCGGCCCTGGTCGGCGATGGCGACCGCGATTCCGGGCACGCCGTGGCACCACGAGTGCGCCGACGGGTCCGGGACCGGGCCGGTGGCGGCACGGGCCAGCATCGCGCTGCCGGCCTCGGCGTACCGCTCGTCGCCCTCCGCCTGCGCGAACCGCAGCAGGGCCCAGCCGATCCCGGCCGTACCGGTGGCGAAGCCGGGCTGCGCGGGCAGCGTGGGGACTGCCGCCAGCAGCCGCTTGGCGCAGTCGCGGGCCGTCTCGGCGGCGAGCGGCAGGCCGGTCAGCTCGTTGACGGCGAGCATCGCGGCGAGACAGCCGGCCAGCCCGTCGAGCACGCCCGGGTTGGGGTCCGTCGCGGCGGCGATCGCCGCGAGGCGTACCGCCGGTTCGACGGAGTCGCCGAGCGCGTCGTCCCGGAGCAGGTCGGCGAGCCGGGCCGCCGCGTAGGCGATCCCCCCGAGGCCGGTGAACCCGCCGCTGCCGACCGTGTCCGCCAGGTGCGGCCGGGCCTGCATCGCGGTGAGCAGCACGGGAAGTTGGCGCACCGCCCTGCGGGCGGCCTCGGCGTAGCGGTCGACGTCCGTCAGCCGGGCCAGTTCGGCCAGGAAGAGGGCGGTGCCCGGGTATCCGTTTCCCAGCCCCGCGCCCAGCGGCATGATCGTGCTGTGCCCGCCGTCCACCGGTTCGAGGCCGAGCCAGTTGGCGAACACGCCGTCGTCGTAGGCGTCCGAGATGATCTTGTCGGCGATGCCGCAGGCGACCGTGAGCAGCCTGCCCGGGTCCGGTGCCGTGGCCTCCCACCGGACGGGGGCCGGCTCCGCGCACTCGTGGCGTGCCCCGCCGAGTCGGCCGGCGAGCGCGGCCCGGACGATCCACTCCTGGTCGCGTTGGTCGACCGCGCCCATGGCGGCGATCCTGCGCAGCGCGGTCGTCAGCACCGGCTCGTCGAGCACGTCGACGAATCCGACGCCGTCGCCCCCGGCCAGGTCGCGGTCGTCCGGGCGGCAGGTGAACAGGGGGACGTCGCCGTCCCAGAGCTGTTCGATCTCGCGGGACACCAGTCGGTTGCGTACCGGGTCGTCCACCGAGGCCGCCCAGAGCAGGTCGAAGATCTGGTCTCGGTCGAGCGCGTCGCGCAGCACGTCGGGATGGGTGGACTCGCTCAGCAGCACGGTGTAGGTCCGCGTCGACCGGGCGATGACCCGCAGCTCGTCGGCGGTGAACCGCCGGAGCAGGCCGTCCGGGCCGGTCAGGTCGCCGGCCCGCCGGGCGATGGCGCGGTACCCGGCGCGGAAGCCGGCGAGCAGCTCGCCCGTGTACCCGGCGGCGTCGGCCGGGACGCCGTCCAGCGTCGGGCGGTTCTCGGCCGCCCGCACGGGCGCGGCACCACGTACCAGGTGCATCGTGTCGGTGCCGGCAGCGGCCCACTCGACGACCTCCCGGAGCTGCTGCGCGCCGGGGTCGCCGCCCAGGCCGGAGATGTCCAGCAGGCCGCGTTCGCCGATGAGCGGCTGCGGCAGCAGGGCGGTGCGGTACACCGACGTCCGCAGCGCCCGGGCGGCGGGATCGGGCGCGGCGGTCGGCACGGGCAGGTCGGGGTGCAGCAGCGTCTCGACATCGACGAGGACGGGCTGGTCGGCGCAGGCGATCAGGTTCTCGTGGTGGATGTCCGTCATGCCCAGCAGGTACAGCAGCGCGAGCAGCACCCCCTGCCGGCGGTAGAACGCGCCCACCTGGGCGGCGTCGGAGCAGGCGGCACGATCGACGACCTCGATCCACCCGTAGCCACCGCGGGCGAGCACGGTCAACCTGCGCAGCTCCAGCTCCGGCAGCAACCCGTTGAGCCAGTCCAGGACCTCGTTGAAGTGCACGTGGACGGCGACCGAGCGCGGCCGGTAGACCACCCGGGCGCCGGAGGCGAAGCGCAGGAGCGCCACCGCCCGCCCGTGCCCGTGCGAGTCCCCCGCCACGTCGACCCCGACCAGCGGGCCCGGATCGTGGCCGTCGAACAACCGCCGGAGGATCTCCGCCCGGTCCGCGACGAACCGGTCGAGCAGCTCGGCCGCCGCCTCGACGGCGTGCCGACAGGCGGTCGCCAGGATCCGCGCCAGCACGGGATAGTCCGTCATCACCCGCGTCAGCCGCTCGCGCTGGGCGAGGTCGGCCACGAAGGCGGCGAACCGGTGCTCGGGCGTGGGACCCGCCAGCCGGCCGGCGGCGCGGGCGACGTTGAGTTCCAGGACGAAGGTACGCGACGCCATCGAGACCAGCCGGGCGCGGAGCGCGTCGGCGAACCCGGCGTACACGGCGGCGAGGTCCACCACCGCGGGCGTACCGGGAGCCCGTACCCGCTGCCGCAGGTCGGCGCAGGCGGCCGCGACGAACGGCGCCAGCACGCCGGCGAACGCGTCGGACCACGGGGTGTCCGGGGTCGGGTCGGCGGCGCCGTCGGGGGCGAGGCCGAGCGCCCGCTCGGTGTACTCGGCCCAGCCCGGCGCCGCCGACCCGGCCGCCAGCGCCGCCGGCGGTCGGTCGAGGAGAGCCAGGAACTGCCCCTCGGTGATCCTCAGGGCCGCCAGGCGGTGCGCGAACTGCCCCGTCGTCCCCAGCTCGTACGCCGAACGCCAGTCCTGCAACCGCCGCACGGCGTGCTCGGACCCGGGGTCGGCGACGACGGACCCGCCGTCGTCGGCTGCCCGTACCCGTTCGGCCAGCGTGAGGCCGGGCGCCCACCAGGCGTCGCCCGCACCGCCCACCGCCGCCGCATTTCGCGTCCCCGATCTGTCCACGCCGATATCGTGCCGGCGGCCCGCAGGGGGTCACATGGGTAACCGGTACCCATATTTGGGCGGCGCCGGCGCACCGCCGGTGACCTGGGACGATCCGCCACGCGGCACCCTCGGCCATGCCGCCGACGGTCCAGCCGCGCCGCACCCGGCTGTCCAGGTGGCCCACCAGCACCCCGTCCCGAGGGCGACCGGCTCGCCGGGGCTCCCGCCGCCGCCGTCGTCGGGGGCCGTGGTGCGGGTCGGGCGGGTGCCGCGGCCGGGCTCACCCGGCGCACCACTCCAACGCGGCCTGGGCGCTGGACATCTTGTGCCTCGCCTGAGCGAAGGCGATGCTGCGGGGACCGTCCAGCACGCCGGCCGTGACCTCCTCGCCCCGGTGCGCCGGCAGGTCGTGCATGAACACCGCCTCCGGGCTCGCCGCCAGCAGCGCCCCGTCGACCCGGAACGGCGCGAAGACGCGCCGCCAGTCCGGGTCCGGCTTGGTGGTGCCGGTGGTCTGCCAGCGGGTGGTGTAGACGACGTCAACCTCCGGCAGGTCCGCCATGTGGTGCGCCTCGGCGACCGCCGAACCGGTCCGCGCGGCGGCCGCCCGGGCGGCGGCGAGGACGTCCGGGTCCAGCCCGTACCCGGGCGGCGTGCGCAGGTGCAGCCGCGTTCCGGTGAACCGGCTGAGGGCCAGCGCGAGCGCGGCGGCGGTGTTGTTGCCCTCCCCCACGTAGAGCACCCGTAGCCCGTCGACCCGGCCGAACCGCTCGGTCATGGTGCTCAGGTCGGCCAGCGCCTGCGTGGGGTGCTCCTCGGCGCTCATCGCGTTGATCACCCCCATCCGGTCCTGCCCGGCGAACGCCCGCAGCTCGGCGACCGGGTCGGCGGTCCGGGCGACGAACAGGTCGACCATCTCGGACAGCACCCGGGTGGTGTCCTCGACCGTCTCGCCGGTGTTCAGTTGCAGGTCCCCGGGGCCGTAGCTGATCAGCTGGGAGCCGAGCCGCAGGGCTCCGCTGGAGAAGGCGGTACGGGTCCGGGTCGAGGTGCGGCGGAAGTAGACAGCGGTGACCAGGCCGCGCAACTGGTCGGCGGGCCCGACCCGACCGGCGGCGTGGTCGGCGCTGCGGGCCACGAGGTGCCGCAGGTCGGCGTCGCTGAGGTCCTTGATGGACAGCAGGTGACGGCGGGGACGACGGTCCATCGGGATCCTCCAGGAACGGTCGCGGTGGCGGGCGGCGGTCAGCTGGCCCGGATGGCCCGGTGCAGGACGGCGAGGCCCCGCTCCAGCCGGGCGAGGTCGATGGTGAGCGGCGGCATCACCTTGATCACCTCGTCGTCGCGCCCGCAGAGTTCGACGATCAGCCCGGTCTCGAAGCAGCGCCGCTGGATCCGATCGGCCCGCTCGGCGCCCCCGGCCGCCCGCAGGTCGATGCCGAGGACCATGCCCAGGCCCCGGACGGCGAGCGCCGGTTCGCTGTCGCGCAGGTCGGCACCAAAGCGCTCCAGTCGCCGGGCGCCGACCGCGGCGGTGGTCCGGAATCCGTCCTGGCCCCAGAGTTCGCAGGCGGCGGCGCCGGCGACGAAGGCGAGCTGGTTGCCCCGGAAGGTGCCCGTGTGCTCCCCCGGCGACCAGACGTCGAGTTCCGGCCGGAACAGCACCAGCGACAGCGGCAGCCCGTACCCGCCGATCGCCTTGGAGACGGTGATGATGTCCGGCACCACGCCGGCGTGTTCGAAGCAGAAGAACGTGCCGGTGCGTCCGCAGCCGGACTGGATCTCGTCGAAGATGAGCAGGACGCCGTACCGGGTGGTCAGGTCGCGCAGCCGGCGCAGCCAGTCGGCCGACGCCGGGTACACCCCGCCCTCCATCTGCAACGGTTCGACGATCACGGCGGCCGGGAGGTCCAGCCCCGACGACGGGTCGGACAGCATCCGCTCCAGGTAGTCGATCGAGTCGAAGGGCCCCGCCGGACCGTCCTCGTACGGCACGAACGTCACGTCCGCCGTGCCCACCTGCCCGGCGGCGCGGGCCCGGCGGCCACCGCTGACCGCCAGCGACCCCCGGGACATGCCGTGGTAGGCCCCGGTGAAGGAGACCACGCCGCGGCGTCCCGTGGCCCGGCGGGCCACCTTCAGCGCCGCCTCCACCGCGTCGGTGCCGGTCGGCCCGCAGAACTGCACCTTGTGGTCCAGCCCGCGCGGGGCCAGCACCTGCTCGCGGAGCCGGCTCAGGAAGGTCCGCTTCGCCACGGTGTACATGTCCAGGCCGTGCATCACGCCGTCCCTGGCGAGGTACTCCGTGATGCGACGCTTGAGGTGGGGATGGTTGTGGCCGTAGTTCAGGGTGCCGGCGCCGCAGAAGAAGTCGGTGAACATCCGACCGTCCTCGGCGTAGAGCTCGGCGCCCCGGGCCCGGTCGAACACCACCGGAAACTTGCGGCAGTAGTAACGCACCTCCGACTCCATCGCCTCGAAGAGGGAGAAGTCGTAGGCCGCCTTGTGCGGCGGTACCGTCTCGTCCACCAGCATGGTCATCGGTCCGGGGTCTCCTCGGTCGTAGTCGTCTCGTCGTCGAAACAGGTCGGTCGGGTGCGTGCTCCCCGACCGCCGGGCGGTGCCGGGGCCCGGCGGGGCCCGGGGGCACGTCAGCCGCGGGTGGTCAGCGCGACCTGACCCAGGGCGCCGAAGGAGGCCCGCACGGTGTCCCCCGGCACGAGGTCCACCGCCGCCGCCCAGGATCCGGAGAGCACGAGCTGCCCGGCCCTGATCCCGGTGCCGAACCCGGACAGGATGCGGACCAGGCAGGCCACGGACTCGGCCGGATGGCCCATCACGGCCGAGCCCCGCCCCGCCTGCACGCCGTGGCGGCTACGCAGCTCCATGCGTGCGCCGGCCAGGTCCGTCGTGCCGGGCGGCACGCCGGCGCCGAGGACGGCCAACGCCGACGACGCGTTGTCGGCGACGGTGTCCACGAGGCCGATCCGCCAGTCCCGGATCCGGCTGTCGAGCACCTCCAGCGCCGGCAGGACCTCCGCGGTGGCGGCCAGCACGTCGTGCGCGGTCACGGTCGGGCCGGTGACGTCCTGCGCGAACCGGAACGCGATCTCGCCCTCGACCTTCGGCGCGATGAACCGGCCCAGGTCGAGGTCGGCGCCGTCGTCGAGGACCATCCGGTCGGTCAGGTAGCCGAAGTCGGGATGGTCGATGCCGAACATCGACTGGATCGCCTCGCTCGTCGCACCGATCTTGAGCCCGGCCAGGACCGCGCCCTCGGCCAGTTCCATCTCGCGCAGCTCGCTCTGGATGGCGTAGGCGTCCGCCAGGTCGAGCTGCGGATGCCGGGCCGAGATCGGCGGTACGGCGCGAAGGGTCCGCGCCGCCGTCCTGAGTTCCCCCGCGAGCGCGCGGTGCAGCGACAGCGTGGTGGCCACTACCTGGCCGCCACGAAGAGCCGACCGCCGGGCACGCCGAGCGGTACGCACGCCGTCTCGGAGAAGCCGGCGGACCGGAACGTGTCCAGCCACTGCCGCTCGGTCGGCAGGGTCACCCGCATGAAGCTGGCGTGCAGGTAGGTGAAGAGCGCGCTGAACCTCCGCTCCGCGGGGTCGGGCGCATAGGAGACCGCGTCGGCGACCGCCATGAACCCGCCCGGCGCCAGCGCGTCGCGGCAGGCGCCCAGCACCTCCTTGGCCACCGACTCGTCCGCCACGATGTCGTGCATGACGAAGCACGCCAGCACGGCGTCCGCGCCCTCGACCGGTCCGGGATCGTCCGCGAGGGACTGGACCGTACGCTCGACGACCCGGAGCCGGTCGGCCACCCCCGCCGCGGCGGCGGCCTCCCGCGCGGCTTCACACGCGGCGCCGCTGCTGTCGAGCGCCACGCCGGTACGCCCCGGGTCCCGCCCCAGGAGCTCGATGAGCAGCCCGCCGGCGCCGGCGCCGAGGTCGGCCACGTGCGAGGCGCCGGCCGAGGCGACCCGGTCGACGATCGGCGGATAGAACGCCCGCTCGCCGATCCACCTCGAACTGACCGCCACCCGGCGTCCGTTCCGCCGGTGGACCCGGGCCGCCGCGTCGCGGTCGGTCAGGAACTCCCGGGCGTTGGCGAGGAACGGCCCGTTGGCGCTCATGGCCCAGGACACGTAACCGGCCGCGTACCGCCGGTCCGGGTAGTCCTCGGCCGCCCGGAAGCGGTCCGGGACGTCCGTGCCGACCACCAGCCCGGCGGCGACCAGCGCGGCGAGGTAGTCCTCCACGCCGGCCTGCGGGAGGTCGGCGGTCCTGGCCAGCTCGGCGGCGTCGAACGTGCCGCCCGAGTCCAGCAGCCGGTCCACCCCGATCTCCGCGCCGATCTGCAGCAGCGCGGCGACACCGGCCAGGTCGGCCGCCTCGTCGAGCGAGGAATGGCGTTGCATTGGTCCTCCTACGTCAGGTGATGCGAGCCCTTGGTGAGGTGATGCGAGCCCTTGGTGAGGTGGTGCCAGCCCTGCGTCGGGTGATGCGGGCCCGGAGGGCCCGCGTACCGGCTCAATGGCTCTGCTCGGCGGCCAGCGACATGGCGACCTCGATGATGGTGTCCTCCTGGCCCGCCACCACCCGGCGGTTGCCCAGCTCCAGCAGGATCCTGCGGGGGTCGACGCCGAAGCGGGCGCTCGCGCGCCGCACCGGCGCGGCGAACCCGGAGAACACGCCGGCGATCCCGCTGGCGATGGTGACGCTGTCGTTGGTGGGCACGTGCTTGACGAACCGCTCCTGTGCCACGTCGGCCGCGTCCAGCGCGCCGAAGAGCTGGATGTCGGTCTCGACCTGCCCGACGTGCAGGTTGGCCGCGACGAGCTCGATCGGTGCGTTGCCCGCGCCCGCGCCGAAGCCGCGCGCCGTGACATCGACGATGGTGGCGCCTGCCTCGATCGCCGTCATGCTGTTGACGACCGACATGCCGAGGTTGTTGTGCGCGTGGAAACCGACCGCGATGTCGAGGTGCTCGACGAGTTCGCCGACCTTCTCGCGGACCTTCTCCGGCGTGTACGCGCCGGCGGAATCCATCAGGATGACCGCCTCGGCGCCGTAGCCCTGCATGAGCCGGGCCTGTTCCAGCAGCTTCGCCGCGGAGGCCATGTGGCTCATCAACAGCATCCCCTTGACGGCGACGCCCATCGCCCGCAGCATCGTGACCTGCTGCCGGGTGACATCCGCCTCGGTGCAGTGCGCGCCGACCCGGACCTCGTCCACGCCGTGGTCCAGCGCCGGCTTGAGGTCGCGCTCGACGCTGGCGAACCCGGGGATGGACAGCACGCCGAGGCGGGCCGTACGCAGCTCGGCCTTGGCGGCCCGCAGCATCTCGGCGTCGCTGAGCGCGGCCATGCCGACCTGGATGGAGGAGGCGCCGAGGCCGTTGCCGTGGCCCACCTCGACGACGTCCACCCCGGCCGCCTCGGCCGCCCGCGCGTAGGCGCTGATGTCCGCGCGACCGAGTTGGTGGCCGACCGCGTGGTTGCCGTCGCGCAGGGTCGTGTCGCAGATGCTGAGTTTCGGTGCGCCGCTCATGACCGCCGCCGTTCCGCCCGGGCCTCCGCGACCGCGAGGGCGGCGCAGGTGATGATGTCGAGGTTGCCGGCGTAGCGCGGGAACCAGTCGCCCCGGCCCTCGACCTCCACCGTGATCGTGATCCGGTCCCCGACGGCCACCGGCGGGACGACGACGCGGTAGCCGGGGACGTACGACCTGATCTGCTTCTCCATCATGGCGACGGACGCGCGCAGGGCGTCCATGTCGATCCGTTCGGCGGTCGTCACCGCGATCGAGTTGCGCATGACGATGCCGGGCTCGGCGGGGTTGATGACCAGCACGGTCTTGGTGCGTCGCACGCCGCAGAACTCGATGGTCGCCTGCTCGGTGGTGTGCACGTACTCGTCCAGGTTGGCCCGGGACGCGGGGCCGACGGTGGCCGAGGCGCTGGCCGAGACGATCTCCAGGTAGTCGATGCCCTCCGCGGCCTCCGCCATGCAGTGGGCCATCGGGACCGCCGCCTGTCCCCCGCAGGTGACCATGCTGAGGTACTGCTCGTCGAGGCAGTCGTCCAGGTTGAGCGCCGGTACGCAGAACTTCCCGAGGTGCGCCGGCGTGAGGTCGACGAACGGCAGCCCGGTGGGCGCGACGACCGACCAGTGGCGGGTGGCGTCGTCGGCCGAGGTCGCGTCGCAGACCAGGTCGATGTTCTCGGCCCGGGCGGTGACCGCGTCGATGCCGGCCACGCTGGTCGGCACCCCGTGCCGCTCGGCCAGCTCGATCCCGGGTGATCCGGCGCGGCGCCCGGCGAACAGGACGCACTCCAACAGGGGGGACGCCTCGACCTTCAACAGCAGGTCCGTGCCGATGTTGCCCGTGCCCACGATGGCCACCCGTAGGGGTGGCGGGCTCGTGTGGGTACTCATCCAGTTCTTCCTCTCGTCCGGCCGCGCACGGCGGGCGCGGCCGGCATCCGTGACAGACGGTCAGCCCTCACCCAGCACGTCGGCGATGACGCGGGCGAGCGTGGTGACGTGCGGCGGCTTGATGACGCTGAAGTGGTCACCCGACACCCGGTGCACCCGCACGCCGCCGGTGCAGAGCTCCTCCCAGCGCGCCAGGTAGTCCGGGTAGCTCTGGCCGGAGGTGACCTCGTGCTGGCCGTCGGCGAGTTCGTCGCTGACGATCAGTTCCAGCCGACCCGGCCAGGGCCGGTGCCGGTACTCGACGTCCACCTCCATAACCTCGCGCCAGATCCGTACCTGCCGCGGCCACGAGTCCCCCACGCCGCGCTCGGGCAGCGCGATGCCGCTCTCCTCGTCGATGTCGTCGACGAGGTGTTCGAGCAGGTCGAGGATCTCCCGGCGGCGTTCCGGCGTGTCGGCCTCGTCGCCACCGGTGCCCACCTCGTGCAGCAGCGACTCCAGGCGGCGGATCAGGGCGAGTTCGTTCCAGGCGTCGGCGCGGGTGTGGATGTCCAGGCCCGGATCGAGCAGGATCAGCGTCACCTCGTGCCCGTCCTCGACCAGCCGGTGGGCCATCTCGCTGGCGATGCCGCTGCCGCCGCACCAGCTGAACAGCCGGTACGGCCCGTGCGGTTGGGCCCGGCGGAGTTCGTCGCCGTAGCGTTCGGCCATCTGCGCCGTGGTGGGCGTGCCCCCCGGGTGCGGGCCCGGCCATTCGAACGCCGCGACCGGCTGGTCCGGGGGCAGGTGCGGGGCCAGGCGCAGGTACCAGTGGGCGCTGCCGCCACCGGGGTGCACGCAGAACAGCGGGGGCCGGCCGTCGCCACCGCGCCGCAGCCACATCATCGCGCCGGCCGTCGCCGCCGGGTCCTGGAGTGTCGCGGCCAGCCCGGCGACGGTGCGGTGTTCGACGAACGAGCCGAACGTCAGCTCGTAGCCGTGCCGGCTGCGCAGCGTCGCGGTCAGTCGCATCATCGCCAGCGAGTGGCCGCCGAGGGCGAAGAAGTCGTCGTGCACGCCGATCCGCTCGATGCCGAGCGCCTCGCTCCAGGCGGTGGCGATGTGCCTCTCGACGTCCGAGCGCGGCGCGACGTACTCGACGTCCGTCACCGGCCGCGAGCCGTCCGGCGCCGGGAGGGCGGCCCGGTCGACCTTGCCGTTGCGGGTGTACGGGAAGTCGTCCACGGCCAGGTAGTGGTGCGGGACGAGGTGCTGCGGCAACCGCTCCCGCAGGTGGTCGCGCAGCTCGGCCGGGGACGCCGCGGTCGCGTCCGCGGGGCGGGTGTAGGCGACGAGCGAGGCGTCCGGGGTGCCGGCCCGGTGCACGGCGACCACGGCTGCGGCGACCGCCGGGTGGGCGGCGAGGGCGTGCTCGATCTCGCCGAGCTCGATCCGGAACCCGCGGACCTTGACCTGGTGGTCCCGGCGCCCGTGGAAGTGCAGGGTGCCGTCGGGGTCCCGGGAGACCACGTCGCCGGTGCGGTACATGCGCTCGCCCGGTCGCGACGCGTACGGGTCCGGCACGAACCGCTCGGCGGTGAGCGCCGGCCGGTTGAGGTACCCGCGCACCACTCCCGCCCCGCCGAGGACCAGTTCCCCGCGCACGCCGGGAGGCAGCAGGCGCATTTCGTCGTCGACGACGTAGGCGCGCACGTTGTCCAGCGGGAGCCCGATCGGCGGCGGTGCCGTGTCCGTGGCCCGCAGCTCGGCGATGGTGGCGACGACGGTGGTCTCGGTGGGCCCGTACGCGTGCAGCACGCGGACCCGGTCGGCCCACCGCGCCGCCTGCTCGGCCGTGCACGCCTCGCCACCGGTGACCAGCACCCGCAGGCGCGGGAAGTCGGCCGGGTCGAGGCGGTCCAGCAGCGGCGGCGGCAGGGTCATGTGGGTGAGTTCGGCCGCGTGGCGGCGGAGGTCGCCGGGGTCGGCGTCCGGCGGGGGCAGCACCAGCGCCGCGCCGTTGGCGAGGGCCAGCAGGATCTCCCAGACCGAGGCGTCGAAGCTGGGCGAGGCGAACTGGAGCACCTCGTCGCCGGGCCGCGCTTGCAGGACCCGCCGCTGGGCGTGGCAGAAGTTGAGCACGGCGCGGTGGGTGACCGCGACGCCCTTGGGCCGCCCGGTGGAGCCCGACGTGTAGATGACGTAGGCGAGGTTGTCCCCGCTGAGCCGTGCCGTCGGCGGGTAGGCCGCCAAGGGCCGGCCGTTCGCGAGGTCGGCGACCAGCACCGTCGCGGTCGTGCACGGCAGGCGCGGGGCCAGGTCGCCGTCGGTCAGCACGACCACGGGCGCCGCGTCGCGGACCATGTCGCCGACCCGCTCGGCGGGATAGGCGGGATCGAGCGGCAGGTACGCCCCGCCGGCCTTGAGGACCGCCAGCATCGCGACGACGAGGTCGATCCCGCGGGGCAGGTGGATGCCGACGACCGTGTCGGCCCGGACGCCCAGCTCTCCCAGGCGCGCGGCGAGCCGGTCGGACCGGTCGTCGAGCTGCCCGTAGGTGAGCGTGGCGTCGCCGTGCCGTACCGCCACCGCGGCGGGCGCGGCGGCCGCGCGCCGGGCGACGAGGTCGTGGACGAACGGGGTCGCCGGGAACGGCTCGACGGGCTGGTGCGCCTCGACCGCCCAGGCCCGGTCGGCGGCGCTCAGGCCGACGTCCGTGTCGCCGTCGGGGTCGGCGGCCATCGCCTCCAGCACGTGCCGGTAGGTCCGGGCCAGCAGTTCGAGGTACGGCCGGTCGATGTCGGCGGGCCGGGCGCCCAGCCGCAGGACCCCCGGGAAGGTCCACACGTCCAGCCCGACGCTGCTCGGGCTGAAGTCGTCGACCATCCCGACCGACTCGGCGGGACCGTCGAGCACGTGGAAGTCCAGGTACGAGAAGCCGACCCGCAGCAGTGGCGAGCCGTTGCCCCACTGGCGTTGCATGGCCGGCAGCGGGTAGCGGCGGTGCGGCCAGAGGCGCGCCTCGCCAGCGAAGACGGCCTGCACCAGGGCCCGCCAGGTGCGGGCGGAGGTGTCGGCGGCGAACGGCACGGTGTTGAGGTACATGCCGAAGACCTCGTCGCCGCGCAGCCGCTCGGGCCGGCCGTTGCACAGCAGGCCGGTGAAGAAGCGCTGCCGGCCGGTGACGACGCTCAGCACCTTGAGGTGCGCGGCGTGCAGCACGCTCTTCAGGGAGGTGCCGGCGGCGGCGGAGAGCCGGCGCAGTGCGGGCCGCAGGTCGGCCCACGGCACCTCGACGACGTTCGCCGGGGCGTCCGACCCGGTGCCCCACTCCGGCGGGAGTTCGAGCCGGTCCGACCCGGCCACGGTCGCCGCCCAGAAGCCACGGTCCGTCGCCGAGGCGAGGGACGCGCGCTCGCGGGCGACGAGGTCGGCGAAGCGCACCGCCGGCGGTGGCGGCAGGGCGGGCCGCTCGCCCCGGCGCAGCGTCCGGTACAGCGAGATCAGCATCGCCACCGTGGAGGTGTGGCTCCAGCCGTCGAGGATCGCGTGGCTCTCCGAGTGGGTCAGCCGCCATTCGCAGTCGCCGAGCTGGTGCACGTGGTAGCGCAGCAGCGGCGCCGTGGTGATGTCGAACGGTCGGACGCGCTCGGCCCGCAGGTGTGCGCGTACGGCCTCCTCCTGCTCGTCGGGCCGTAGCCCGCGCAGGTCGTCGTAGCCGATGGGCAGGTCGACCGACGCGTGGACGAGCTGCATCAGCTCGGAGTAGTGGGACAGGTCGAACGACGTACGCAGGATCTCGTGCCGGTCCGTGAGCAGCCGGCCGGCCTCCCGCAGCGCGTCCAGGGAGAAGGGCTGCTGGTCGGTGATCCCGTAGCAGGAGACGTTGCGGTAGACCGGCCGGTCGCCGCCGGAGAGCATCTCGAACAGCATGCCCGCCTGGTTCTGGGTGATCGGATAGGCGTCGACGAGCCCGTCCGGCAGCCGGCTGCGGTCCGCGTCGCCCACCAGCGCGAACCGGCCGACGGTCGACTCGGTCTCCTCGGCCGGCCCGGTCCGCACGGCCACGCCCGCCAGCTCGGCCACGCTCTGGTGCGTGAACAGGTCCTGGACCGACACGGTGAGGCCGGCCGCGCGCAGCAGCCCCACCATCCGGATCGCCCGCATCGAGTCGCCGCCGAGCAGGAAGAAGCTCTCCGTCACGCCGACCGTGTCGAGGCCGAGCGCCACGGCGAACGCGTCGGCGATCCGCTTCTCGGTCTCGTCGCGCGGGGCGACGTGGCCGCCGCCCGCCGCGCCCGACGCCGCCTCGGGTGCCGGCAGGGCGCGGCGGTCCACCTTGCCGTTGGCGGTCAGCGGCAGGGCGGGCAGGATCGTCCAGCGCGCCGGGACCATCGCGTCCGGCAGGCGGTCGACCAGGTACGCGCGCACCCGCTCGACGGTCTCCGGCCCGACGAGGTAGCCGACGAGCTGCTCGTCGTGGACGGCCACCGCCGCCGCAGTGACGCCGGGGGCCTCGTACAGCAGGGCCTCGACCTCGCCGAACTCGACGCGCTGGCCGCGGATCTTCACCTGGTGGTCGATCCGGCCCAGGTACTCGATGCTGCCGTCGGGACGGTAGCGGGCCAGGTCACCGGTGCGGTACAGGCGCCGCCCCGGCGCGGCAGCGAACGGGTCGGGAACGAACCGTTCGGCGGTCAGCGCGGGCCGGCCCAGGTAGCCCCGGGCGAGCTGCACGCCACCGATCAGCAGCTCGCCGGGCACGCCGACCGGCACGGGCTGCCCGGCGGCGTCGACGATGTGGGCGGTGGTGTTGGCGATCGGGCGGCCGATGGTGACCGGCTCGCCGGGCTCGCACCGCGTCGCGGTGACGTCGACCGCGGTCTCCGTGGGGCCGTACAGGTTGTGCAGCTCGCAGCCGATCCGCTCGTGCACCCGCTCGGCCAGGTCGGGCGGCAGCGCCTCGCCGCTGCAGATCAGCCGCCGCAGGGACGGCAGCGCCCCGACGGGCTCGGCCAGGAAGGCCCGCAGCATCGACGGTACGAAGTGGACGGTGGTGATCCCCTCCGTGCGGATCACGTCGGCCAGGTACGCGGGATCGCGGTGCCCGCCGGGGCGGGCGAGGACCAGCGTCGCGCCGGTGATCAACGGCCAGAAGAGCTCCCACACCGACACGTCGAACCCGACCGGCGTCTTCTGCAGCACCCGGTCCGAGGCGTCGAGGCGGTAGGCGTCCTGCATCCACCGCAGGCGGTTGACGATCGCGCCGTGCTCGATCAGGGCGCCCTTGGGCCGGCCGGTCGACCCGGAGGTGTAGATGAGGTAGGCGGCGTGCCCGGGCGTGATCTCCGCCGACGGTTGCGGGTCGCCGTCGGCGGAGTTGTCCTCCTCGGCGGCGGCCAGGAAGTCCTCGTCGATCACGGGCTGGGCGCCCGAGTCGCGCACCATGAAGGCGCGCCGCCGCGCCGGCAGGTCCGGGTCCAGCGGCAGGTAGGCGGCGCCGGCCTTCAGGACCGCCACCAGCGCCCGCATCAGGTCCAGGCCGCGCGGCAGGCAGACGGCCACGACGGACTCCGGCCCGACCCCGGCGTCGCGCAGACGCCGCGCGAGGACGGCGGCCTCGGCGTGCAGCCGGCCGTACGACAGTTCCGCGCCGTCGAAGCGCAGCGCGACCGCGTCGGGCGTACGGGCCGCCTGCGTGTCCAGCAGCCCGGTCAGGGTGTGCCGGGGGTGGTCGACGGCGGTGTCGTTCCACGCCGCGAGTTGGGCGGTCTCGGCGTCGGTGAGCAGGGGCAGCCGGGTGACCGGGGCGTCCGGGTCGGCGACGACGGCGCTCAGCAACCGCTGGTAGTGCCCGGCCAGCCGCCGCACGGTCGCGTCGTCGAACAGCGCCGTCGGGAAGTCCACCCCGCCGGAGAGGGAGCCGTCCGCCTCCTCGGTCAGCCCGAGCGTCAGGTCGAACTTCGCCGTGGTCGGGCCGGCGTCAAGCTCCTCCCCCACCAGGCCGCCCGCGTCGAAGCCGGCCGACCCGCCCTCCTGAAAGAGGAACATGGTCTGGAACAGCGGGTTGCGCGACAGGTCGCGCTCCGGGGACAGCGCGTCCACGATCCGCTCGAACGGCACGTCCTGGTGGGACTGCGCGTCCAGCACCGCCTCCCGGACCCGGGCCAGCACCTCGACGAAGGTCGGCTCGCCGGACAGGTCCGTCCGCAGCACCAGCGTGTTGAGGAAGAGCCCGACCAGGCCGTGCGTCTCCAGGCGGTCCCGGCCGGCGGCCGGGGTGCCCACCGCGACGTCGGTCTGCCCGGTGTGGCGGGCCAGCAGGAGCTGGAACGCGGCCAGCAGCACCATGAACGGGGTGGCGTTCGACGCCCTTCCCAGGTCACGCAGCCGGCCGGCGAGGGCGGCCGGCACCGTGAACGTGACCAGCCCGCCGTCCGGGTTCCACACCGCTGGCCGGGGCCGGTCGGTCGGCAGTTCCAACGGCGTCAGCCCGGCCAGCCGGTCCCGCCAGTGGTCGAGCTGCCGGTCCAGCCGGTCCCCGGCGGAGCGGGTCCGCTGCCAGACCGCGAAGTCCGCGTACTGGATGGGCAGCGGGGTCAGCGGGGAGGGCCGGCCGGCGACGAACGCGTCGTACAGGGCGGCCAGTTCGCGCAGGATGATCCCCTCGGACCAGCCGTCGGAGGAGATGTGGTGCATGGTGAGCGCCAGGGCGTGCTCGTCCCCGGCGAGGCGGACCAGCCGGGCCCGCAGCGCCGGGCCGGCGGCCAGGTCGACCGGGTCCGGCGTGCCGAGCAGCGCGGTGAGGCGCTGCCGGGCCGTCTCCCGGTCGGTGTGGCCGAGGTCGGTCGTCGTCAACTCGACCGGGGCGGGCGGGTCGACGACCTGTGCCGGCTCGCCGTCGACGACGACGTACCGGGTCCGCAGGATCTCGTGCCGGGCGACCAGTTCGGTCAACGCCCGGCGCAGCGCGTCGGCGCGCGGCGTCCCGCGCAGCCGCAGGCCGACGGACATCAGGTAACCGGTGCCGCCGGGCTGCAACTGGTCGAGCACCCAGAGCCGGTGCTGCCCGAAGGAGAGCGGCAGCGGGCCGGTGCGGGGCGCCGGGGCGATGGTGTCGGCCCGGCGGGCCCGACCGGCACCACGCAGGCGCCGCTGGAGCAGTTCCTGTCGCGGGGACGCGCTCGGGGTGTGGCTGGCGGTCACAGGTTGCCCTCCTTCAGCAGTTCCGCCACCTCGGCGTCGGAAAGCCGTGAGATCTCGTTTTCGATGGCCGTGTGCACCGCGTCGGCGAGGTCGGCCACGGTGGTCTGCTCGAACAGCAGGCGCAGCGGCAGGTCGAGGTCGAAGCTCTGCCGCAGGTGCGCGAGCACCCGGGTGGCGAGCAGCGAGTGACCGCCGAGGTCGAAGAAGTCGTCGTGGACGCCGACCCGGTCGACCTCCAGCACGGTGGCCCAGATGTCGGCCACGGCCTCCTCCAACGGGGTACGGGGTGCCTCGTACGCCCGGCCGAGGTCGGCGCGCACGGGTGTCGGGGCGGGCAGTGCCCGGCGGTCGACCTTCTTGCTGGTGGTCAACGGCAGTGCGTCCAGCACCATCCACTGGGCCGGCACCATGTAGTCCGGCAGCCGGTCGCGCAGGTGGGCCCGGAGTTCGCCGACCGCCGGCGGGGCGCCGTCCCGGCAGACCAGGTAGGCGACCAGGCCCTTCTCCCCCGGCTGGGTCTCGCGGGCCACCACCGCGACCGCGCGGACCGCCGGGTGCTCGGCCAGGGCCGACTCGATCTCGCCGAGCTCCATCCGGAAACCCCGGATCTTGACCTGCTGGTCGATCCGGCCGAGGAACTCGATCGTCCCGTCCGGCCGGTACCGGACCAGGTCGCCGCTGCGGTAGAGCCGGCCGCCGGGGGCGGCGCCGAACGGGTCGGGCACGAACCTGTCGGCGGTCAGTGCGGGCCGGCCCAGGTAGCCCCGGGCCAGCCGTACCCCGCCGAGCAGCAGCTCACCGGGCACCCCGACCGGGACGGGGTCCAGGTGTTCGTCGACCACGTAGGTCCGGGTGCCGGGGACCGGGCGGCCGATCGGCAGTGCCTCGTTCCGCTCGCCGGGCGGGTCGCCCGCGACCGGGTGCAGCAGGCAGGTGACGGTGGCCTCGGTCGGGCCGTAGTTGACCAGGAACCGGCCGGGCAGTCCGGTGGCCGCCCAGCGCCGGGCGTCGGCGACGGTGACCACGTCGCTGCCGACGTTCATCAGCTTCAGGTGCCGCAGCCGTTCGTCGCCGGCCGGCAGGGCGTCCATCACCTCCCGGTAGTAGGCGGGGGTGATCTCCATGTGGGTGATCCGGTGCCGGGCGAGCCGGTCCGGCAGCTCAGCCGGGCTCCAGAAGACCGGGTCGCTGACCACCAGGGTCGCCCCGGCCAGCAGGGTGGCCATCATGCCGTCCATCGCCACGTCGAAGGTGAGCGCGGAGAGCAGCACCACCCGGTCGCCGGGTGCGATGTCGTACGCGCGGGCGATGACCTCGCAGTGGTGGGCGTACGCGCCGTGCGGGATCATCACGCCCTTGGGCCGCCCGGTGGAGCCCGAGGTGTAGATGACGTAGGCGAGGTCGTCCGCTCCGGTCGACGGGTCCGGCGCGGTGCCGTCCCGACCGGCGATCACCGCCCGGTCGGCGTCCATGGCGACCACGGTCACCCCGTCGGCGGCGACCCGGTCGGCGAGGCTTTGCTCGGTGACCACCACCGCGGCCCTCGCGTCGGCGAGCATGAAGCGCAGCCGCTCGGTGGGGTGGTCCGGGTCGACCGGGAGGTACACCCCGCCCGCCTTGAGCACCGCGAGCAGCGTGACCACCACCTCCAGGCCGCGTTCCAGGCAGACCGCGACCGGGACCTCCGGGCGCACCCCGAGCCCGCGCAGGTGGTGGGCGAGCCGGTTGGCCCGGGTGTCCAGCTCGGCGAAGGTCAGCCGCCGGCCGTCGAACTCCACCGCCACGACGTCCGGGTGCTGCCGGACCCGCCGGCCGAACAGCTCCACCACGCCGGCGCCGGCGGCCTCGGCGGCGCGCAACGGCCCGGCGGGCGCGACCGGCTCGCCGGCCAACGGCCCGAGGAGGTACGCCCGCTCCGCGCCGGTGGGCAGGGTCAGGTCACGCAGGGCGGTTCCCGGCGCGGACGCCACCTGGGCGAGCAGGTGCAGGTAGTGCCCGGCCATCCGCTCGATGCCGGGGCGGTCCCAGAGCGCGGTGGCGTACTCGAACCAGCAGCGCAGCCGGCCGTCCGGGTGCTGCTCCACGGAGAGGGTGAGGTCGAACTTGGCCACCGGGACGGAGCTGTCGACGTGCTCGATGGTGGTCGGGCCGAGGGTCGCGGTCATCCGCTCCAGGTGTTGCAGTTCGAACATCACCTGGAACAGCGGATTGCGGGACAGGTCCCGGTCCGGCCGCAGCGCGTCGACCAGCCGCTCGAAGGCGACGTCCTGGTTGCGGAACGTGTCCGTCACGGTGCGGCGCACCTGGTCGAGCAGGACCGGGAAGGGCTGGTCGTCGACCAGCTCGGCGCGCATCACCAGGTTGTTGACGAAGAAGCCGAGCAGGTACTCGGTCTCCTGCCGGGTCCGGCCGGCGACCGGGGTGCCGACGGCCACGTCGTGCTGCCGGGCGTACCGGCCGAGCAGGACCTGGAAGGCCGCCAGCAGCACCATGAACAGGGTGGCGCCCTCCCGGTTGCCCAGCTCGGCCAGCGCCCGCCCGACGTCGGTCGGCACGTCGACGACGACGTTGTCACCGGCCGGGTCGCGCAGCGCCGGGCGGGGCCGGTCGGTGGGCAGCTCCAGCGGGGTCGACCCGGCCAGTTGCCGGGACCAGTAGGCGAGCTGCGCGTCCAGTTGGGGGCTGTCCTGGCGGGCCGTCTCCCAGGCCGCGAAGTCCGCGTACTGCACGGGCAGGTCGGGCAGTGCGGTGGCCGCGCCGCCCCGCGCGTATCTGCGGTAGAGGGTGTCGAGTTCGCGCAGGAGGATGTCCATCGACCAGACGTCGAACGCGATGTGGTGCATGGTCAGCGCGACCAGGTGCTCGTCGCCCGCGACCCGGATCACCTGGGCCCGGATCGGGCGTTCGGTGGCCAGGTTGAAGGGCCGGCCGGCCGCGACCCGCAGCAGCACCTCGGCACCGTCGACGACGTCCGGTGCGCCGCTGAGGTCGACCAGCTCCCACCCGACCGGTCCCGGCGGGTCGACCACCTGCACCGGTTCGCCGTCGACCGAGTGGTAGCGGGTACGCAGGATCTCGTGCCGGTTGACCACCTCGTCCAGCGCCCGCCGGAACACCGCCACGTCCAACGGGCCGGTCAACCGCATCGAGATCGGGATCAGGTATTCGAGGCTGCCCGGTTCGAGCTGGTCCAGGAACCACAGCCGGCGCTGGCCGAGGGAGAGCGGCAGCTTCCCGTCCCGCGTCACCGGCCGGATCGCCGCGTCGGCCGGCTCGTCGGTGGACCCGGCGCCGGGGCGGGCCTCGTCGACCAGGGCGGCGAGCTGGGCGACGGTGGGGGCCGTGAAGAGCTGCCCGACGGTCAGCTCCACGTCGAGTGCCCGGCGCACCCGGAGCACGCCCCGGATGGCGAGCAGGGAGTGGCCGCCGAGGGTGAAGAAGTTGTCGTCCCGGCCGACCCGCTCGACGCCGAGCAGCTCGGCCCAGATCCCGGCGACGGCCCGCTCGGTGTCGGTGGCCGGCGGCAGGTACCTCCGGTCGGCGCCGGGGCGGGGGCCGTCGGGCGCGGGCAGGGCCGCGCGGTCCAGCTTGCCGTTCGCGGTCAGCGGGAGGCTCTCCAGGCTGATCACGGTGGACGGGACCAGTGCGGCGGGCAGCCGGTCGGCGAGCGCCTCGCGCAGCCCGTCCGGATCGATCCGGGCACCGGCGGCGGGGACCACGTACGCGACCAGCTCCGCGTCGCCCGACGACGGCCGGTGCAGGGTCACCACCGCCGCGTCGACGGTGGGGTGCCGCCGCAGGGCCGCCTCGACCTCGCCCGGCTCGATGCGTACCCCGTGCAGCTTGACCTGGTGGTCGAGGCGGCCCAGGTACTCCAGGCTGCCGTCGTCGCGCCACCGGGCCAGGTCCCCGGTCCGGTACAGGCGCTCCCCCGGCGTGCGGCCGTACGGGTTGGGGGTGAACTTCTCCCCGGTCAGGGCGGGCCGGCCCAGGTAGCCTCGCGCCAGGCCGACCCCGCCGAGGCAGAGCTGACCGGCCACCCCGACCGGCACCGGCCGGTCGTCGGCGTCGAGAACCAGGACGGTGCAGCCGGGCAGCGGCCGGCCGATCGGCACGGTCCCGGTCCCCTCGTCACCGCGGTAACGCCAGGCGGTCGCGTCGATGGCGCACTCGGTGGGGCCGTAGGTGTTCCAGACCTCCACGGGCAGCAGGGCTTGAAGCTGCTCGCAGAGCGCCGCCGGCAGCGGCTCCCCCGCGGAGCAGACCAGCCGCAGCGCGGCACAGCCGGACAGGTCGGTCTCGTGCAGCAGCACCCGCAGCACGGACGGCACCAGTTGCAGCACCGTCACGCCGTGGGCCCGCATCGCCCGCAGCATCGCGCCCGGGTCACGGTGGGCGTCCGGGGCGGCCAGGACGACCGCGCCGCCGCTGACCAGTGGCGCCAGGAACTCCCACATGGAGGCGTCGAAGCCGAGGGCGGTCTTCTGGAGCACCCGGTCGGCGGCGGTGAGCCGGTACTGCTCGACCGACCACAGCACCCGGTTGCGGATGCCGGCGTGGGTGACCACGACGCCCTTGGGCCGGCCGGTCGATCCGGAGGTGTACATGACGTAGGCGGCGGCGTCGGGGTCGGTGGCCGGCAGCGGCACCGTCGCGGTGCCGTCGCCGCGACCGGCCCCGGCCCCGGTGTCCGGGCCGGCCTCGGTCCCGGTGTCGCCCTCGGCGTCGGTCCCGGTGTCGTCAGCGGCGTCGACGAGCACCACCGGGGCGTCATTGGCCGACAGCAGGCCCCGCAGGGCCGACTCGGTGACCAGCGCCGACACCCCGGCGTCGGCCGCCATGAACTCCAGCCGGTCGACCGGCTGGTCGGGGGCGAGGGGCACGTAGACGCCGCCGGCGAGCAGCACCCCGAGCAGCGCGGTCACCAGGTCCGGCCCGCGGTGCACCGCGACCCCGACCGGGGCACCGACGCGAACGCCGACGGCGTGCAGGTGCGCGGCGAGCTTCCGGGCGCGCCCGGCCAGCTCGGCGTAGCCGACCTCGGTGCCGTCGTCGGCGACCAGCGCGGTCGCGTCGGGGGTCGCCGCCGCCTGGGCGAGGAAGAGCTCCGGCAGCCCCGGGCCCGCGGGCCGGTCGGCGCCCCGGCCCCACTCGCCGAGCACCTCGCGGCGCTCCCGGGGGGCCAGCAGGTCCAGCTCGTCCAGGGGGGCCTGGCCGGCGGCGACGACGGCGGCCAGCAGGTGCAGGTAGTTGGCGACCATGCGGTGCACCCGGGGGCCGTCGAACAGCGCGGTGGGGAAGACCACCTCCCCGTGGTACGAGCCGTCCGGTCGCCCAACCAGTTGCAGGGAGAGGTCGAACGCGGCCGAGGTCCACGAGGTGGGCTGCTCGGTGACGGTCAGGCCGGGCAGGGCGAAGGCGGCCCGGTCGGCGTTGTGCAGCCCGAACCCCACCTGAAACAGCGGGTTGCGGGACAGGTCCCGTTCCGGGGACAGCTCGGCGACGATCCGGTCGAACGGCACCTGCTGGTTGTCGTAGGCGTCCAAAGTGGTGCCGCGGACCTGGTCGAGCAGGTCGAGGAAGCACGCCGGGGCGGCCAGGTCGGCCCGGAGCACGACGGTGTTGACGAAGAGGCCGATCAGGTCCTCCAGCTCGACCTCGTGCCGCCCGGCCACCGACACCCCGACCGCCACGTCGCTCTGACCGGCGTACCGGCCGAGCAGGAGCTGGAAGGCGGCGAGGAAGACCATGAAGGGGGTGGCGCCCCGGTCCGCGCCGAGCCGGGTCAGGGCGGTCGCCAGGTCCGCCGGCACGGTGAAGGTGAGGCCGTCGCCGGCGGCCCGCCAGTGCGCGGGCCGGGGCCGGTCGGTCGGCAAATCGAGCGGGCCGAGCCCGGACAGCCGCTCCCGCCAGTAGCCGACCTGGGCGTCGACGTGCGGCCCCGACAGCCAGTTCTCGCGCTGCCAGGCGGCGAAGTCCGCGTACTGCACGGGCAGCGGCGGCAGCGGGCTGGGCCGGCCGGCGACGAACGCCCCGTAGAGGGTGTGCAGTTCCCTGGCGAGCACGCCCCAGGACCAGCCGTCGAAGGCGATGTGGTGCACCACCAACAGCAGGACGTGGTCGTCGCTCGCGCAGCGGATCAGCCGGGCCCGCAGCGGCGCGTCCTCACGCAGGTCGAAGGGGGCGTCGAGGGTGGCCTCCAGCACCTCGTCGAGGCGGCCGTCCCGGTCGCCGGCCGGCGAGTCGCCCAGGTCGACGAGGTCGACGTCGACCGGGCCGGGCGGGTCGATCACCTGCACGGCACGTCCGTCCACCGTGTCGTACCGGGTCCGCAGGATCTCGTGTCGCGCGCTGATCCCGCTCAGCGCGGCCCGCAGCGCCGTGGCGTCGAGCGGGCCGCGCACCCGTACCGCCTGGTGCAGGAGATACTCGCTGGCACCGGAGCGTAGCTGGTCGACGAACCAGAGCTGCTCCTGCGCCGACGACACGGCGTGGCCGCCCTCGTGATCGGACAGCACCGCCCCGCCGGTGCCGACGTACCGGCTGTCGCCGTCTGCCATGGGTCTTTCGCCTCCGTGTCCGGGCCGGGCATCGCTGCGATGCCGTGGGGAGTTGGTTCGGTGTGCGCGAGGGTCCCGGGCACACCGCCGACGGTCACCCCGGGGCCGCGCCGGCCGCCGCGAGCGCCGCGCGGTACGGCTCGGCCATCGCCACGGCGATCCTGCGGTCGCCGGTGAACGGTTCCCGGGCGTGCGCGGCGAGCATGTTGTCCACCACCAGGACGTCGTCGCGCTGCCAGTCGAAGCGCCGCTGGGCCGCCCGGTAGCAGTCCCGCAGGTGGGCCACCACGTCGTCGGGGATCCGTCCGCCGTCGCCGTAGTAGGTGTTCGTGGGCAGCTCGGTCTCGTCGAACAGTTCCCGCAGCCCGGCGCAGACCTCCTCGGCCAGCGTGGTCACGTGGAAGAAGGTCACGTGGTTGAACCAGAGCAGCTCACCGGTGCCCGGGTGCCGGTGCACGGCGTCGCGTCGGGCGCGGGTACGCAGCCCCGAGCCGGTCCACTCCACCTCGATGCCGCTGCGGGCGCAGTAGCGCGACACCTCGTCCCGGTCGTCGGTGTTAAACGCCCGCTGCCAGGGCACGCCGAAGCCCTCGTGGAAGTTGCGCACCACCAGCCAGCCCCGGGCGACGAACTCGGCGCACACCGCCGGGTCGATCCGCTGGCGCACCAGGCGGGTGTCGGCGAGCGGGGTGGCGCCCAGGGTGGCCGGCGTCCGCAGGCAGTAGAAGTACAGCGCCATGGGCCAGTCGGCCTGGTAGGAGTTCTCGTTGTGCAGGAAGATCTCCTCGGCCGGCGGGAAGTCCGTCGAGGTGTAGACCCGCCCCTGGATGGTGCTGCGGGGCGACGAGCGCTCGGCGTAGTCCAGCGGCTCACCGGAGAGCGCCCGGACCACCCCCTCGAAGCCGGCCACCCCGCCGACGTCGAACCCGCGCAGCAGGACGGCCCCGTGCTCACGCAGCCGGGCCCGGATCGCGGCCCGGTCGGCGGTCAGCCGCCCGCCGATCGGCTCCCCCGGCGCACCGGCGGTCAGGACGAACGGAAGCGGTTTCTCGGCCGGCCCGCGCGGCAGCGGCGGCACCGTCATCCGGGGCGTACTCATCGCTTCTCCTGTCGGCCTCTGGGCTGCCGGTCACGCGGCACGGCTCAGCCTCTCCGCTGAGGCACGGGTCAGAAAGAGAATCCCCGGCAAGGCTCGTACGCGTTTTTCTGCCAGTTCTTCTCTACGTACGGCGATCGGCGTCCCGGCAGGGTGTGACCGGCAGTGGGATCAGTGTCGTGTCGTACGACACGGCTGCCCTTTCCCGAGGAGGAGCCGGCATGTCCGACGAGAACACCGATGAGCGCGCGTACCGGGTCGTGGTGAACGACGAGGAGCAGTACTCGATCTGGCTGGGCGATCGGGAGCTGCCGCTGGGGTGGCGCGCGGAGGGCACCGAGGGCACCCGCGAGGAGTGCCTGAAGCGGATCGACGAGGTGTGGACCGACATGCGCCCGCTCAGCCTGCGCCGGCGCATGGAGCAGGCGGCGGGCCGGTAGTCGTGACCGCCATGGCGAAGCTGACCGCGGCCGACGGGCACCGGGTCCCGACAGGGTGGAACGACACCGAGGTCGCGTACCCGACCGACCCGTGCCTGCACGAGCTGTTCGAGGAGCAGGCACGGCGTACCCCGGACGCGATCGCCGTGGTGTCCGACGAGCGGACCGTCCGCTACGCGGAGCTGGACCGCGAGGCCGACCGGCTCGCGCGCCGGCTGCGGGCGGCCGGGGTGCGCGCGGAGTCGGTGGTGGGGGTG
>NZ_WAAS01000040.1:0-36842 GCF_008806585.1 Micromonospora sp. AMSO12t | reverse complement strand
ACCGCCACCGGCCGCCGGCACCCTGGTCGTCGCCACGAACGGCGACGACGCCGCCCCGGGCACCCTCGCCGAGCCCCTGCGGAGCATCCAGCGCGCCCACGACCTGGTCCAGCCCGGCGGGACCATCGTCGTGCGCGGAGGCACCTACGCCCCGACCAGCACCATCAAGATCCTCAAGGACGGCAGCCAGTCCCAGCCGATCACCCTCACCGCCCACCAGGGCGAGCGCGTGGTCATCGACGGCGAGAACATGCCGTACACGCCCGGGGCCGTGGGATCCTCGATCCCCCGCGCCGACCGGGGCGCCCTGCACGTCGAGGGCGACTGGTGGCGGTTCGTCGGCCTGGAGATCGTCAACGGCCCGTACGGCATCTTCGGGGTGGACACCAACAACGGCCGCTACGAGCGCCTGGTCACCCGGGACAACTACGAGACCGGCCTGCACCTGCAGGGCGCCTCGTCGGGCAACCACATCGTCGACCTGGACAGCTACGGCAACCGCGACCCGCGCAAGAACGGCGAGAGCGCGGACGGCCTGGCGATCAAGGAGGGCTCCGGGACGGGCAACGTCGTCCGGGGCGCCCGGCTGTGGCGCAACGCCGACGACGGCTTCGACGCCTGGCTGTTCCTGTCGCCGGTGCTCGTCGAGGGCAGCGTCGCCTACGACAACGGCTACAACTACTGGGGCCTGCCCGACTACACCGGGGACGGCAACGGCTTCAAGAACGGCGGCGGCACGGATCCGCGTCCGGCGGTCGCCCACGTCACCCGCAACAGCATGGCCTGGGGCAACTCGGCCGGCGGCTTCATCGACAACGGCAACCCCGGCTCGCTGGTCTTCGAACGCAACACCGCCTGGGACAACGGCAGGGACGGCTTCAACGTCTCGCGCTCCACCTCGGTGCTCACCCGCAACCTCGCGGTCGGCAACACCACCGACGTGTCGCTCGGCGGCTCCACCGGCTCCGGCAACTCGTGGAACCTCGGCGGGACGTGGGCGCTCGCCAGCACGGACCCGGCCACGATCACCGGTCCCCGTACGCCCGACGGCGCCATCCCCACCTCCTCCTTCCTGCGCCCGGCCAACGGCGCGGACGTCGGCGCCCGCATCTGAGCCGGACCGTCCGGGGTGGCCGGCGGCGGCTCCGCCGGCCACCCCGGCCGCCCGGCGGTCCCCGCACCGACCCGCGACCGCTTGCGGGGCCACCGCCCGGCGCTCCGCGCTGGCAGGATGGCCGGATGGACCTCGACACCGGCGCCGGGCTGCTGCACCGGCTGACGTCCTACGAGCCGAGCCGCGAGTGGGACGTGCCCGTGGACGATCCGCGCGTCCGCCACGACCTCGTCCCGAACGACCCCGAGACCCTGCCGCCGCCCATGAAGGGCTACCCGGACGGCTTGGCCGTCCTCGCCCTGCCGCGCGACCTGCCCGACCCCGGCGTCCCCGCGACCGCCGTGCTGGCCGGCGTCGCGTCCCCCGCGCAGCCCCTCGACGCGGCGCAGCTGGGCCGCGTGCTCTTCCTGGGCGCCGGCGTCGTGCGCACCGCCGAGCGCAACGGCCGCCCCTTCCTCTACCGCGCCGCCGGCTCGGCCGGGGCGCGCTTTCCGCTGGAGGTCTACGCGAGCACCCGGGGCGTCGCGGGGGTGCCGGACGGCGTGCACTGGTACGACGCGCGGCGGCACGCGCTCGTCCAGGTGGCTCCCGCCGCGACCGGGGCGGTCACGACGCTGGTGGTCACGGGCGTGCCGTGGCGCACGGGGTGGCGCTACGCCGAGCGCGGCTGGCGACACATCTACTGGGACGCCGGCACGCTGCTGGCCCAACTGTCGGCGGCCGCCGACAGCGCCGGCCTGTCGCCGCGGCTGCGGTCGCTCTTCCCGGACGCCACCGTGCGCACGCTCGTCGGCGCGGACGGGGTGCACGAGTACCCGCTGGCCCTGCTGTCGTTCGGCGACGGCGATCCGGCGATCGGGCCCACCGGGCCGGCGCTCCCCGGTGAGCTGCCCCCGGTCGAACTGCCGCTGTGCACCGCCGCCCAGCGCGCGGGCGAGCGGGACGTGCTCGGCGCGCCCTGGCCGTCGGCGGAGCCGCTGCCGGCGTACCCGCCGTCCGACCCGCTCGACGAGGTCGTCCGCCGGCGCGGCTCGCAGCGGCGGATGGACAGGTCCCGGACGCTGCCGCGCGCCCTGCTGGAATGGCCCCTGGCCGCGGCCCTGCGCGGCGTGCCGGTGCCGCACTGGGTCGCCGTGCACGGGGTCGACGGGGTGCCGCCCGGCCTCTACCGGTGGCCCGACCTCTCGACGCTGCTGCGCGCCGGTGACCTGCGCGACGAGCTGCTCCGGGTCTGCCTGGACCAGGCGCTCGCCGGCGACGCCGCCTACGTCGTCGTCGCCGCCGCGCCGCTGTCGGCCCTCGACGACCGCGCCTACCGCGACGCCCAGCTCGCCGCCGGGCTCGTCGAGGGCCGGCTGCACCTCGCGGCGTACGCCCTGGGCGCGGGCGCCTCCGGCATGACCTTCCTCGACTCGGACGTCCCGGGGCTGCTGGGCGAGCCGGACGACCTCGCGGCGCTGCTCTTCACCTGCGTGGGCGTCCCCGAGTACCGCTCACGCGCGGGCGGGCGGCCGGGCGCCCCGGTCGAGGTCCGCCCGGTCACGCCCCGCCTCGGCGGTTCGTGACGCCACCCCGGCGTGCGTGCCTACCCGATGACCACCACCCGCGCCCATTCCGGTGGCGTGTCCGGCACGTAGTCGGGATCGTCCTCGTTCCACGATCCGGAGTACGTGTGCCGGCGGGGAAACAGCCCGACCACCGTGCGGCAGGGCGGCTGCGCGGCCGGCCAGGGCGTCTGCCCGTCGGTCAGGACCACGACGACGTCCGGGCGGGGCCGGGTCCGCAACGCCCGGGCGAAGCCCGTACGCAGGTCCGTCCCGCCCCCGCCCACCAACGGGATCTCCTCGGCGCGGCACAGCGGGTGCACGGTCCGGGCCGCCGCGTCGCAGGACAGCACGGTGACCAGGTCACGCCGGCCGCCCACGGCGCGGGAGATCGCCGCGACCTCGAGCAGCGCGCTGCCCAGTTCGGCGTCGCTGACGGACCCGGAGGTGTCGACGACCACGCAAACCCGGGGTGGCATGCGCCGCAGGCTGGGCAGGACGACGCCGGGAACCCCGGCGGACCGCCGCGCCGGCCGGCCGTACGTGTAGTCCTCGCCCGCGCCCGCGCCGGAGGCCGCCGAGCGGATCGCCGCCCCCAGCAGGTCCCGCCACGGCTGGGGCGGGTGGAACGCGTCCTCCGCCCACCTCCGCCAGCCCTGCGGGACGTCCCCGGGACGCCCGGAGATGCCCTCCGCCACCCGGAACCGCACCGCGTCGCGTTCCTGCGCGCTGAGGCCCTGCGCGCTGTCCGGCCCCAGGTCCCACTCCCGCTCCGCCCCGTCGGCGCCGCTGCCGCAGTCCAGCCAGACCAGCCCCTGCGTACGCGGCCCGAGCCGGAACTGTCGCAGGTAGTCCTCCATCAGCTCCCCCTCGGGCAGCCCCAGCGTCGCCGGGTCCACGACGCCGTCGGGCCGGGTCAACCCGTCGCCGAACACGTCGTCGTTGATCTCGCAGTCGGCGGCGATGTTCATCCGTAACCGCTCCCCCGGCCCGGTCAGTCCCCGTTCCCGCGCGACCCGGTCACTGCGCCCGTGGTGGTCGCGGAGCAGGTGCGAGACCTCGTGCACCCACACCCCGGCGAGCTCCTCGACCGGGGTCCGGTCCACGAACACCGGGGAGACGTAGCACCGCCAGTGCCGGTCCACCGCCATCGTCGGCACCCGGCGGGACTCCACCAGGTGCAGGGCGAACAGCGCCGACGCCAGGTAGGGCCGGACCCGGACGGCGTGCAGCCGGGCGGCGAAGAGCTTCTCACGGTCCAGCGTCCCCGGGCCCGGGCTCACCGGCCGCTCCCCGCGGCGGCGGCGAGCCGGGTCTGGTCGGCTCGCCGGGACACCGACACCGCCCCGGCGAGCCGTTCGATCGCCGCCGGCACGTCCCAGTCCTCGCGGCGCAGGGCGGCGAGCGTGCTCGCGGGAACGACCACCAGGTCCGGCGGGCCGGTTTCCAGCGCCCGGACCAGCAGCGCCCACGCGGCGTCCCAACGCCCCCTCTCCGGGCGCCCGCGGACGGCCTCCACCACGCCGTCCAGCACGGTCTGCCGCAGGTCGCCCCGCTCGGGCAGGACCGCAGCCGCCGGGTCGGCCAACAACGTCTCGGGGTCGGGGAGGTCCATCCGGTCCATGCTGGCGAGCAGTTCCAGCCCCGGGCCGTCGCCCACCGTGCCCCGCACCAGCATCGAGAGCACCTCCCGGGAGGTGCCCGCCGCGGTCGCGAAGGCGATCAGGCGCAGGGTCATCTCCCAGCTACGGGGCGAGGGCCACGGGCCGCCCCGGCGGGTCTCGTTGCCGGGCAGCCGGTGCACGAGCGCGGGGCGGGCCGACAGCAGCCCGCACACCGCGCGCCGGGCGAAGGTGACGGCCTCCGGCAACCTGTCGGGGCACAGCCGGGGCAGCGCGGTCCGGGGCCAGGTCCCGCCCAGGCCGCGCACCACGACCTCGTGGTCGTGGACCCACTGGAGATGGACGAAGCGGTTGGCCAGGGGTGGGCTCAGCTCCCAGCCGTCGGCCGCCGAGGATCGGGGGTTCGCGGCGGCCACGATCCGGATCCCGGGCGGCAGCCGCAGCGCGCCCACCCGTCGCTCGAGCACGAGGCGGAGCAGGGCGGCCTGGACGGCCGGCGGGGCGGTGGACAGCTCGTCCAGGAACAGCAGCCCGCGGCCGGCGCGGACGAGGCGTACGGCCCAGTCCGGCGGCGCCATCGGGACTCCCTGCGTCGCCGGGTCGTCGCCGACGATCGGCAACCCCGAGAAGTCGGACGGCTCGTGGACGCTGGCGACGACGGTCGTCAGCGGCAGGTCCAGCGCCTCGGCGAGCTGTGTCAGGGCAGCGGTCTTGCCGATCCCCGGTTCACCCCACAACAGCACGGGTAGGTCGGCGGCCACGGCCAGGGTCAGTGCCTCCAGCTGCGTGTCGGATCGGGGTTCGGTGGTGGTGTCGCGCAACAGGGAGAGCAGCTCGGCGGCGACGGCGAGCTGCGGGTCGGGGGTCCGGTCGACGGCAAGGGGCATGGTGATCACCTGTGGTTTCTCGTGGCGGGTGGAAGAGCGAGGTGGTGCGGGGCCAAGGCCCTCGGTCAGCGGGCGATTCCGTGGCGCGGACGCGAGCGGCGGTCGCGGGTACGGCGACGCTCGGCGGCGGCGGGGCCGGGGCCGGTCCCGGCCAGTCCCGCCCGGAACAGCCCGTACGTGACCCGCCGCAGTGCGGCCGTCTCGAGTTCGTTGCGCAGCGCCCCGTCGCGCACCCGCGCGTCGGGTCCGAGCAGGGCCTCGACGACGGCGAGCGCGCCGGCGGTGTCGCCGTGGTCCAGGCGGGCCCGGACCTCGGGGAGGCACTCCGGGTGGCGGTGCGCCTCGTCGATCGCCTGGAGGCAGGGCAGCGGGGTGCCGGTCAACGCGGCCAGGAGTTCCTCCCGGCGCACCTCGGCCGGGTCGTGGTCCAGCGCGACGAGCGTCCCGTCGGCCAGGCCGATCCGGTGCCAGGCTCCCCGGCACCGCACCCGGCCCGGCTGTCCCGCCCGGTCCGTCGTCCGGGGCGCGGTCCCCGCCGGGCGGCCGGGTGCCAGGGCCGACGCGACCAGCGGATGCAGCCGGCCGGCGTCGATCGACCCGGTGCGGAGCAGTTCCAGGTCCGGCGACACCCAGGTCGCGGCGTCGGGCAACACCGGCGTGGACCCGCGCGTCCCGACGCGGCTTAGCGAGGGCGACGACGCGGTCCGCACCTCGGGCGGGCCGGGACCGTCTCCGGCCGCCGCCACCTCCAGCAGCAGGTGGCGGCGCGCCCCGACCCGTACGACGACCGGGCCAGCGGCCCGCCCCTCGGCGCGCAGCAGGATGGCGGCCTCGGCGGACCACCGCTGCACCGCCCAGCCCCGCCGTCGCCCGGCCGTCGCCAGCGGTTCCGGTAGGACGGCGCAGGGGCCGTCCTCGGGCGGCCGGTCCGCCCCCGACCGGACGCGCAGCTCACCGGCCCGCCGCGCGTCCCACAGGTGGCGGTGCAGGTCGAGGCGGAACCGGCGGTCGGGGTGCGGGTGCGGATGGCGACACGGCCCGGAGCCGGAGCGGGACCCGTCCCACAGCGCCAGGCTGAACCGCTGACCGGCGTCGGCCCAGGCCGGTGGCGTCCGGATGACGAGGTGCACCGCGTCGGCGGGGCGTCCGCCCCGGTCGTAGCGGGCCAGCGCAATGGTCAGGCCGGGGCGCAGCAGCCCGTCGGGCGCGATCCTCGGTAGATGCCAGCGCAGCAGGTCGGGAGCCAGGTGGCGAAGGTCGGCGCGGAGCCGGTCGGCGAGTTCCCGACCGTGGGTACGGGCCACGGAGCGCAGGTCGACGTCGGCGTCGACGCGGGCGGCGGCGCACGCCCCGGCCCAGTCCCCGACGGCCCGACGGGCGGTGGCAACCTCGATCATGGACGGCGGCACGGCGAACTCGCGCACGTGCGGCCAGAAGGACGGACGAAGGTCCGGACTCGCGGGTCGGGAGTGCATCAGCACTCACCTTGCGAGAACCGGGCCTCCGATCTGGTGAGAGAGGGAGTCGTCATCGGCGGGGAGCATACCGGTGCGGGCACCGGACCCGCCAGGCCCTAACCCGCCCCGGTCGGGGCCGACTGCGTCCCGCCCGTCCACCCGGCGCCGCAGTTTCACCGGAGGCGCCCGGCGTACCCGGATTGAAGGTTTCCGCCACCCCGCCGCACCGCCACGGAAGGCATTTACATCGCCGTCCGTCGCGGTGTACGTTACCGCCACCCGCCGATCCTCATCGACATTGGCGAATATTGTGAGGGGTGCAGATGACTGCTCGACTCGCCGCGCGACGCAGGCGTGGGCTGCTCAGCGCCATGCTGGCCGCGACCCTGATCCTGACTGCCGAATCAGCCCTGGCCGCCGCGCCGGTGTCGGCCGCCCCGGAGGGGGCCCCACCGGCGGCTGCCCGGCTGGCCACCGCCTTCGACACCGCCGCCGGCCGGTACGACGTCCCCCGCGACCTGCTCGTCGCCCTCGGCTACGCCGAGACCCGCCTGGACGGGCACGGCGGCGCACCCAGCGCGGCGGGCGGCTACGGCATGATGCACCTGGCCAGCAACCCCAAGCTGCGCACCCTGGACGAGGCGGCCACGCTGACCGGGCTCAGCCGTGCCGCGCTGCGCGCCGACGCCGCCGCGAACATCGCCGGCGCGGCCGCCGTCCTGCGCTCCTACGCCGACCAGGCCGGCCTGACCGCGGCCGAGCGCGACGACGTCGACGAGTGGTACGCCGCGGTCGCCCGCTACGGCGGCGCGGCCAGCCCGGCGCTCGCCCGCCTCTACGCGGACGCCGTCTACGACCTGCTCGGCGCCGGCTTCGACACCGGCCACGCCGGGGTGGCGAAGGTCCCCGGCCGCCAGGTGGCCCCGGAGCGTGACCTGCCCGGTGACGCGTCGGACGGGGTCGGGATCCTCAGCACCGACTACGGGCCGGCCGCGTGGGCGCCGGCGAGCACCAGCAACTACACGGTGGCCAGCCGACCCACCAGCCACTCCGTCAGGTACATCGTCATCCACGTGACGCAGGGCAGCTACGCCGGCTCGATCAGCTGGTTCCAGAACCCGGCAGCCCAGGCCAGCGCGCACTACACGTTCCGCTCCTCCGACGGGGCGGTCACCCAGTCGGTGCGGGAGAAGGACATCGCCTGGCACGCCGGCAACTGGACCTACAACACCCAGTCCATCGGCATCGAGCACGAGGGGTACGTCGACAACGCGGCCTGGTTCACCGACGCGATGTACCGGGCTTCCGCGACGCTCACCCGCAGCCTCGCCAACAAGTACGGCATCCCCAAGACCCGGGCGCACATCATCGGCCACCACGAGGTCCCCGGGGCCACCCACACCGACCCGGGCCCGAACTGGAACTGGTCGTACTACATGCAGCTGGTGAACCAGCAGACCGGCGTCGGCTCCGGCACGGTGAACACCGAGGGGGTGAGCCTCAACGTGCGCTCCGGGCCCGGCACCGGCTACGCCGTCGTGGGTTCCGTCGCCGACGGCGCGAACGTCAGCATCTACTGCCAGGCCGTCGGCACCACGGTGACCGGCCCCTACGGCACGAGCAACGTCTGGGACCGGATCGGCACCAACCGGTACGTCTCCGACGCGTACGTCCTGACCGGCCACGACGGCTTCATTCCCGGCGTGCCACGCTGCTGACCACCACGGCCGGTGCCGTCCGCCCGCCGGGTGGACGGCACCGACGCGTCAGCACCGCGCGACGACGAGCTCGTGGATCGCGGTGAGCAGTTCCTCGTCGCGCTCCGCGTGCGCGGTCACCGTGACTGCGGCCCGGCGCGCGGGGCTGACCACCACGTACTGGCCGTAGCGGCCGTCCAACCGGTACGTGTCGGCCCGGTCGAGCCACACGCCCAACCCGTATCCGTGGGTGTACGGCTCGCCGTACGTGACGGCGTTCGTGTCGACCCGCTCCCCCGTCATCCGACCCGGGCGATCACCCGGCCGAGGGCGTACGGACCCGAACCCGTGTACGCGAAGCGGGTCCCCGGCGCGGCGGCGAGCGGCGCGGCGACGATCTCGTGGAGCAGGTCGGCGGCGGTGATCCGCTCGTCGGCGAACCAGCGGTGGCTGGTGCCGCTGGTCATCGTCAGCAACTGCCGGAGCGTGACGGCACCGAGCCCGTCGGCGGCGATCGGCCGCAGCTCGGGCAGGTGGTCCAGGAGGCGGTCGTCGAGGCTCAGCCGCCCCTCCGCCTCGGCCAGCCCCACGGCCACGGACGTGAACGTCTTGGCGACGGAGTACACGTTCACCCGGTCGTCGGGCCGGAAGCGGTGCTCCACGGGCGGGTGGCCCTCGCGGTGGACGTGGATGCCGTACGTGCCCAGGGCACGGTCGCGGTCCGCCCGCACGAAGTCGTCGAGAAGTTCGGCGCTCACGGGCGGACGATACGCGAGCCGGCGGGCCGCCGGCGCGTCCCCGTTTCCGCCGCCCGCCTCGGGGTACGGGCCAGGACGCCTGCTCAACACCGTTTTCGTGGAGGAACTCGCCAGATGGATGCCAGCAAGCCCGCCAAGGCGGTCAAGGACGTGGTGGAGGCCGCAGCCGGGAAGGTGGCCGACGCGCTGACCTCGGACGTGCCCGGCGCGCCGGGCAGCGCCCCGCCAACCGTCGAGGAGCCGACGACGCCACACGATCCGCTGCCGCCCAAGAAGGAACAGGGCGCCCCGGAGACCCGTACGCCGACCGGCGCGGCGACCGGCGCGCCGACGACGGCGAACGGTCAGCAGGGCGCCTTCCTCACGACGTCGCAGGGGGCGCGGCTGCGCGACACGGACCACTCGCTGAAGGCCGGGCCGCGCGGTCCGGTCCTGCTGCAGGACCACCACCTGCGCGAGAAGATCACCCACTTCGACCACGAGCGCATTCCCGAGCGCGTCGTGCACGCGCGTGGGGCCGGCGCGCACGGCGTCTTCGAGGCCTACGGCAAGGCCGAGGGCGTGACGAAGGCCGGCTTCCTGGCGAAGGGCAGGACGACCAACGTCTTCGTACGGTTCTCCACCGTCCTCGGTTCGCGCGGCTCGGCCGACACGGTCCGCGACACCCGCGGCTTCGCGACGAAGTTCTACACCGACGAGGGCACCTTCGACCTGGTCGCCAACAACATGCCGGTCTTCTTCATCCAGGACGCCATCAAGTTCCCCGACATCATTCACGCCGGCAAGCCGCACCCCGACCGGGAGATCCCGCAGGCGCAGAGCGCGCACGACACCTTCTGGGACTTCGTCTCCCTGCACACCGAGGCGCAGCACCACACCATGTGGAACATGTCCGACCGGGGCATCCCGCGCTCGTACCGGATGATGGAGGGCTTCGGCGTCCACACGTTCCGGCTCGTCAACGCCGCCGGCGAGACGGCGCTGGCGAAGTTCCACTGGAAGCCCAAGCTGGGCGTGCACTCCCTGACCTGGGAGGAGGCGCAGTTGCTCGGCGGCGTGGACCCGGACTTCCACCGCCGGGACCTCTACGACGCCATCGAGGCCGGCGCCTTCCCGGAGTGGGAGCTGGGCCTCCAGGTGTTCCCCGACACCCCCGAGGAGACCTTCGCCGGGATCGACCTGCTCGACCCGACGAAGATCGTGCCGGAGGAGCTGGCACCGGTGCAGCCGGTCGGGAAGCTGACGCTCAACCGGACGCCGACGAACTTCTTCGCCGAGACCGAACAGGTCGCCTTCCATGTCGGCCACCTGCCGCCGGGCATCGACGTCACGAACGACCCGCTGTTGCAGGGCCGGCTGTTCTCGTACGTCGACACGCAGCTCACCCGGCTGGGCGGGCCGAACTTCTCGCAGGTCCCGATCAACCGCCCGCACGCCCCGGTCAACGACATGCTGCGCGACGGCTTCCACCAGCAGGCCGTCCACGCCGGGGTCGCACCGTACCGGCCGAACTCGCTCGACGGCGGCAACCCCTTCCCGGCCGGGGACACCGACGGCGCGTTCGTCGACGTGCCGGTGACGGTGACGGAGGCGCCCAAGGTACGCGCCAACCCGGCCTCGTTCGACGACCACTACAGCCAGGTCCGCCTGTTCTGGCTGAGCATGTCGCCGGTCGAGAAGGAGCACATCGTCCGCGCCTACACCTTCGAGCTGGGCAAGTGCTTCCACCAGGCGGTCCGGGAACGCCAGCTCCAGTGCCTCGCCAACATCGACCCGGTGCTGTGCGCGGAGGTCGCCACCGGGCTGGGTCTGCCCGCGCCGGAGCCGACCGTGCCGCTCGTCGACCCCGCGCCCAGCCCCGCGCTGTCGCAGGTGGGCAGGCAGTGGCCGGCCGACGGCCGCACCATGGGCATCGTCGTCGACCCCACCGCCGGGCTCGACGATGTCGACGAGGTACGCCGGGCGGTCTTCGCGGCCGGCATGGTGCCGCTCCTCGTCGCCCCGCACGGCGGCCTGGTGGGCGGCCTGCCCGTGCAGCGGACCTTCGCCACCGGCCGCTCGGTCGAGTTCGACGTGCTCCTGCTGGCCGGGGCGCCGGCGCCCGCGCCGGACGCGTCGCCGGCGCGCGACGCCAAGGCCGGCGCGGCGGGCTCCGCCGCCGTGGATCCGCGGGTGCTGCTGCTGGTCGACGAATGCTGGCGGCACGCCAAGGCGATCGGCGCGTGGGGCGCCGGCGTCGACGTGCTGCGGCAGGCGGGGGTCGCCGGCACGCCCGGCGTCGTCACGGGCGGCTCCGGCGCCGAGGTCCTCACCGCCGTGCAGCAGCTGCTGGCCGCCCACCGGGTGTGGGAGAGGTTCCCCGCCTCGGTCGCCTGACGCGCTCGTCCGCCGACGAGGGCCGTCCCCCGCAACACCGGGGGACGGCCCTCGTCGCGTCCGGCCCGCGCCGCGCCGCCGCCCGTGCGGCGGGTGCGGCGGGGCTGTCGCGGTCAGTCCCACCTGTCCTGGTTGAGGAAGCGGGCGAAGCCGCGCCACGAGTTGGGCCCCATCACCCCGTCGATCGGGCCGGTGTAGCCGTGGCCGGACGCGAGGCGCTGCACGGCGCGCCAGGTGTTCGGGCCGGGCTGTCCGTCGATCGGTCCGGTGTAGCCGTAGGCCCGCATGGCCCGCTGGAGGGCGGCGTAGGTGCCCGGCCCGGGCGCGCCGTCGATGGGGCCGGTGTATCCGGCGGTGAGCCGCAGCCAGTTCTGCATGCGCTGGTAGAAGATGGTGCCGGGGATGCCGTCCTGCTCGGTGGAGGTCTTGGGCAGTCGCCCGGGTGCGGGGTTCTGACCGATGTAGGCCAGCGGGTTGATGCGTACGCCCGCCGGGTTGATCATGTGCCAGTGGACGTGCGGCCCGGTCGACGAGCCCGAGCCCGGCGCGCCGGCCGCGCCGCCGGAGAGGCCGACGACGGTGCCGCTGGACACGGCCGCGCCGTTGCCGAGCAGGAACTGCGACAGGTGCATGTACTGGCTGCGGTACCCGTCCGCGTGCTGGATGGTGACCGTGTGCCCACCCGTGCCGTTGTACGGGATGTTCTGGATGGTGCCCGCGCCGCAGGCGGGCAGGCGGGTGCCGACCGGCATGCCGAAGTCGACGCCGCCGAGCGAACCCCGGTTCAGGTGCTCCTGCCAGGTGCCGGTGACGGGATACCCGGAGAAGGGGTTGTAGATGGCGGGCGCGGCGTACGCGCGGCCGGGAACGGCCAGCCCGGCCAGGGCGCCCGCGCCGAGGGCGGCGCCGAGCAGCACCGCGCGGCGGTCGATACCGGCGACCGCCGGGCCGTCGCCGCAGCATCCGGGTTGGTCGAGATGGTCCATCGCGTGCTCCCTGCTGGATCGGTACGCCGGTCGGGCCAGTGACAATACATAGCCACGAATAAATCTGTCGACCGTCCGCTCCGCCACGGCGCCGGGCCACGGGCGACGGTCCGCAATCGCACCACCGGGTCGCTCAGCCGCCCGGGCAGCGGCTGTCACCGCCGCTGTGCTCCTGGCAGGTCGTCGGCGCCGGGAGCGGCGCGGCCGGCGGCCGGAGGGTGCGCGCGGCATCCGCGACCGCCGGCGCCAGCGCCGCCGCGGCCACGACGGCGAGGAGCAGGTAGACCAGCCCGGTGCGGCGGTACCGGCAGCCGAACGCCACCAGCGCGATGACGGCCGGCCCGCCCGCTGCCGTCGCCGCCAGCAACAGCAGCGCCCGGGCCGAGCGGCGCCCGAATTCCGCCGAGCGCCCGCCACCGTTCGAGTGGTGGTCGGCCCAGCCCTCCATGCCGATCGTGAACAACCACCACAGCAGCGCCAGGCACGCCACCACCCAGACCACCGTCAGGAGCACGAGGGCGTACCGGGACCGGGCGGCGGGTGTCGACGAGGTCATGCCGTACAGCGTCGCGGAGCCGGGGCCGCGGGACGTGAGCCCGGGTACTCACCGCGCGGGATCTCCCGCACCCGGGCGTACGCGCGGGGGCCGGGTCGGCGCTGGCCGCGCGTCAGGCCGCGGCGCTTCCGGGGGGAGGGGCCGCCGCCGGCAAGGACGGCGGCCCGCCGGTGCGGTCGCGACGGCGACCGCACCGGCGGGCCTGGCCACGTCACCGACGGGCCGGGTGGGACGGTCCGCTCACCACCCGCGGCACTGGCCGGACGTCGGGCCGCCGACCGTGTTGGCCACCCCGTTGTCCACCGGTGGCGGCTGGTTGCCGACGCACCGCAGCGGCCCGTCGATCCGGTTGCCCGACACCACGACCGGCGTGCCGCCGGTGCGGCTGTCGACCACGCTGACCGGACCGGTCACCCGCGTCCCGCTGATCAGCACCGAACCGGTGACGCCGGCGACCGACAGCGGGCCGTTGACCGTGCTGCCCGTCAACTCCACCACCGTGGACCCGGTGGCGGTCACCGGGCCGCTGACGCTGGCGCCGAGCGCGATCAGGCCCGCGCCCTTCGCGACGTTGACCGGCCCGAACACCGTGGCACCCGGCGCGAGGCAGGTCACCCCGCCGTTGACCGGCAGCGGACCCCGACGCTCACCGCTGACGACCTGGCCGCAGGTCTGGTCGGTGACCTCGAGCGTCACGGGCAGCGTCGAGAGCCGGTTCGACGGATCGTCGCTGGTGACGCAGAGCTGGGCCCGGTACGTACCGGCGGCCAGGCCGGTGCTGTCCATCGAGAGCGTCACCTCGGTGGACTTGCCGGCGCCGGTGCCGGCCGACGTCCGCGACGCCGTCAGCCACGGCACCTCGTCGGGCGTCACGCACGGCTGCAGGTCGGGCAGCCGGACGTGGGTGATGAACCGGGCCGCGCCCTTGTCGTTCTCGACCTCGACCAGGCGGCCGGAGCGGTCGATCTCGTGGACCCCCTTGGAGCTGGTGGTCAGGATGTTGCCGTTACCGAGCGGGTGGACACCCTGGTAACCGCTGCCGCCGGGCGGCGTGTAGACGCCGATCAGCTTGCCGTCGCGGTCCATCTCCCAGACCCCGGGGGCGGAGCCGCTGCCCCAGCTCGCCGCGAGCACGTTGCCGTTCGGCATCTCCGCGAGCTGGCCGGGCCAGCTCAGCCCCTCGAAGAAGCGGGCGTTGGCGGCGGAGCCGTCCTTCTTGAAACTGTGGATGGCGTCGCTGTCGCTGCCCGAGACGAGCATGTCGTCGCCGCGGAACAGGATGCCCCACGGTCCCTTCAGCCCATCGGTCCCCGGCGCGACGAACGTGCCCAGGTACTTGCCGTCGGCGTCGAACTCGACCACCGAGTTGGCGTTGCTCTGGGACGCGACCGTCACCAGCACGGTGCCGCGCGGCGAGAGCGCGATACCCCGGGTGTTGGTCATGATCTTCGGATCGTCCACGCCGCCGGCGGGCGCGAAGATCCGCCGGAAGCTGCCGTCCAGGGCGTGTTCGGTGATCACCGAGTTCAGCTGGTCGGACATGAGGAAGCCGCTGCCGTCCGGCTTGGCGATGACCTGGAACGGTGTGTAGAGGTTGCTGGTCGGGTCGAACTTGAAGTGCGGGATGAACTGCGGGTCGATCTGCTTTCCGGTCTGCGGATCGAACGCCATCACCCCACGGGTGGCGCTTGCCGAGTTCGGGATCAGCAGGACACCGTTACGCAGGAGCCGGATCCGCTCGTCGTCCGGCCCGGCGTCCGGGTCGTCCAGCCGCCAGTCCAGCACGCCGTGCCCGGCGTTGCGTACCGCGAACTTCTGGCTGGTGACCAGCCCGGCCGGCTGCCGCGCGGAGATCGACTTGGGCGCCACCTCGATCTTCGGTACCGGCACCACCGTCAGTTCCAGCGCGATCGTCGTCGTCGGCTGGTCCTGGTCGTTGCTGGCCAGGCACAGGTTCGCCTTGAACACGCCGCCGTCGTCCAGGCCGGTCGAGTCGAGGGTGATCTGGATGTCCTGGCTCTTGAACGCACCCAGTGTGCCCTGCGCCGGGGTCACCTTGACCCAGGTCGGCCAGTCGCAGTCGTCGCCGTCGCCGGTCGCCCGCCAGGTGAGTTCGGCGCCGCCGGCGTTGCCCACCTTGACCGTGTGGGTCTCGTTCTGCGCGACGTCCATGCTGGAGCTGAGCGCGGTCTTGTCCACGGTCAGGTCCGGGGCCGCGGGAAGGACGGCGACCGGGAAGTGCGCCTGGGCGATCGGCTGCCCGTCCGGCGCGTGCCGGGCGTCGGTGGTCAGGTCGATCGCACCGAAGAGCCAGTTCTTGCGGGGGGTCCCGGTGACGTCCAGGGTGATGGTCAGCTCCTGGCTGGCGCCGGGCGCCAGGGTGAACTGCGTCGGCGCGACCGTGATCCGCGCGCCGGCCGGGGCCTGCGGCGTCGCCTGGTAGGTCGCGGCCACCTTGGCCACGCTGGACACCGTCCGGGTGAAGGTGCAGACCTTGAGGCAGTGGTGCTCGACCACGGCCGGCAGGTTCAGCGTCTGCGGGTCGCCACCGGCGTCGGGGTTGGCCGCGACGAAGTTCGCGGCGGTCTCGTCGAGCACGATGCCGGTCCGGGCGGCCTGGGCCAGGTTGATCCGGCCGGAGCCCATGTCGAACGCGTCGGCCGACGTGCGGCCGTCCTCCTTGACGACGCCGTCGCGGTCCGCGGTGACCGCCAGCGCGGAGCGGATCCGCGTCGGCGACCAGTCGGGGTGCAGCGCCGCCAGCAGCGCGCCGGCACCGGCGACGTGCGGCGACGACATGGACGTGCCCTGCATGAAGGCGTACGGGGCCGGGTTGTCCTTCGTCGCCATGGTGGCGGCGAGGATGTTGCGGCCCGGGGCGGCCACGGTGGGCGCGAGCATGTCGAACTTGCTGGGTCCGCGCGAGCTGAAGTCGGCCACGACGTCGGTCCAGTCGCCGTCGCGCAGCACCTCGCTGCCGGGGTCGACGCGCACGGTGACGGGGCCGTCGGTGGCCGCCGCGTGGTCGCGCAGCCGCTGCCCGTCGGCGAGGGAGACCATCACGGCCGGGATGGTGGTCCCGGCGAGCGCGCCCATCGTGATCGGCGGACCGCTGTACTGGTTGTGCACGACCACTCCGGTCGCGCCGGCGGCGGTGGCGTTCTTGACCTTCACGGAGAAGTCGCAGCCGCCCCGGGGCAGCAGGGCGACCCTGCCGCTGAACGCCGCTGCCGGGAACGGAAGACAGGCCTGCACGTTGTCCGCGTCGACGGCGCCGGAGTACCGGATCGCACCCTCGATGGGCGGGTTCGGCGAGCCTTCCCCGATCACGGCGGCGATGCCGGTGAGCGCGGCCGGGACGGGCGTCGGGCCCGTCACGTCGAGCCGGTGGGCGATGACCCGCTCGTGGCTGACCGCGGCGACGGACATGTTCCACGGCGCGGTCTTCGCGACGGTGCTGGCGCCCGGGCCGCTGTTGCCGGCGGAGGCGGCGACGAAGATGCCGGCCGAGTACGCCTCCAGGAACGCCTGGTCGACGAGGTCCTTCCAGGGGTCGTCGCGACCCGAGATCGAGTAGTTGAGGACGTCCACGCCGTCGGCGATCGCCTGGTCCACCGCCGCGATCGTCGCCGAGGAGAGGCAGCCGATGGCCATGCAGACCTTGTAGGAGATGACGTTGGCCCGCGGCGCGACCCCGGAGACGGTGAGCTTGTGCGTGCTGGTGCCGACGGTCATGGTCGCCTCGTGCCGGTTGCCGGCGGCGGTCGAGGCGGTGTGGCTGCCGTGGCCGTTGTCGTCCCGGGCGTCGGTGCCGACCATCGACCAGGCGCCGATCAGCTTGTCGTTGCAGATCGCCTTGTGCTGGGGGTGGCTCGGGGCGCAGACGCCGACGTACCTGCCCGCGCCGTACGGGTTGGTGTGCCGGTAGCCGTCACCGTCCACGGCCGCGAATGACGGGTGGTCGGGGTTGATGCCGGAGTCCAGGATCCCGACGATGGCGCCCTCGCCACGGGTCCCGACGTTCTCCGCCGTCCGGCCCTCCCACACCGCGGGCGACTGGATCAGCGCGTTGCTGGTGTCGGTCGTCAGTTCCAGGATCTCGTCGGGTACGACCGCCCTGACCCCCGGCAGGCCGGACAGCTGCGCCGCCTCGTCCGCGCTGAGCGCCACCGCCAGTCCGTTCACCACGTTCCGGTAGGTGTGGGCGACCCGCACGGAGCGCCCCAGGACGGCCTCCATCTCGTCCACCACGGTGTCCTGCCGCTGCGCCAGTTCCCTGGCGTAGGGGGTGCTGGCCGCGGACCGGGCGTCGGTCCTGCCGGCGCGCGCCCCGGTGCCCCGGGTGGCGGCCATCAACGACGGCTTGTCCAACTGCACCAGCCAGAGCCCGCTCTTGGGTTGCGGCAGGCCGGACGCCGGGCGGGGCGGCGCCTCGGGCGCCTGCCGGGTGGCCGGCAGCGGCGCGCTGGAGGGCGCCGCGGCAGCGGACACGGGGGCCGCGGCGAGCAGCATGGTGCTCGCCGCCACCGCCGCGACCAGACGGGCCGGTGTTCGCCGACGGGAGGGGAACGTTCTTCGGGAGGGATGCTGTGCCACAGGTGAGCTCCTAAGTCACTGAGCGGCGCGATCGGTGCTGTCTCGCTGCCTGGCCAGAGCCGGGGAGTGCTCGGTGCGGCTGGGTGCGATCGTGTGAAACCTAGGTGATCACCGTGACCGAGGCAATGGCGTCCGTCCATCCGTACGCCGCACCGGGCCAGCGGCGCCGACGCCAGGTCAGCCGGAGTCCCCCCGGTTCCGACGGTCGTGCCGGGCTTGCCGGACTTGCCGGAGCGGGTCCTCATCGTCAGGTGAGTTCGGACAGCCAGCGCTCCAGCTCCGCCGGGGAGCGGAACAGCAGCACCGGTGGCCCGGCCGGATCGGCCTGCCAGGCGCGCATCCGCCGCCGGGCCCGGCCGAACGCGGTGACGTGCCACACCAGGATCGACTCCCGGGACAGCACGCTACGCAGCGACTCGCGGTTGCCGTTGCAGATCTCCTCGCCGCTGACCAGCCGGTGGGCGGTACGCCGCAGCAGCCGCCAGAAGGAGAGCCAGCGCGGATAGTCCAGGCCGACGACCAGGTCGGCGCGCGCCAGCACCACGTCGCGCCACCCGTGGTACGCCCCGTCGAGGATCCAGCGGTCGCGGCGACAGACCGCCTCGATCCGGCTGCGCTGCTCCGCGACCGGCACCTCCACCCAGCCCGGCTGCCACAGCAGGTCGTCGACCGGGTGCCACGGTGACCCGAGCCGCTCGGCCAGCCGCTCCGCCAAGGTGGACTTGCCGGCGCCGTACACCCCGTAGACGAGGATGCGGGCCGGTGCGGTCATCGCGGCAGCGTACGCCGCCGGTGCCGGGCGGATCCCGCCCCCATCCGGGCGGGTGCGGGCGGACGGCGGCGCCATCGGCTCCGGTCGCGGCGGCGGGCCGGGTCGCCGGCACGGCGGGCCGTGACCGGGGCCGCGCCCCCGGGTCATACACTCATCCCCTGGTCACGCGCCCGGACGCCGCTCACGTGGAGCCGGCCACGCACCGGAGCCGGACGGACGACAGCCGGTCATGGCGCCCGGCGGGGCGCCCGGGCCGGCAGGGGTGGACCGCCGTTCGCGAACCGCGCCGGTCCGCCGCTGGACGGGGCGGACCGGCACTGAAGGGAATGCGGGTGAGGCGACGAGGCAACGGGCCCCGGAGGCTGCGGGGCGCGGCGGGGACGGTCGTCGTCCTCGCCGTCGCGACGGCTCCAGGTGTGGCCGTGGCCGACCCGACACCCGCTGCGGCCCCCGGGACGCCGGTGTGCGAGGTGCGTGGCGGCCGGCTGAGCGAGATCTCCGGCATGGCCGCGACGGACGGCGGCTTCGTCATGATCAACGACGGCGCGGACGACGAGGCCCGCCGCCGCATCTTCTTCCTGGACGACCGGTGCGCCGTCGTGCGGACCGTGTCCTATCCGTCCCGGCCGCGCGACACCGAGGACCTCGCCGTCGGTGCCGACGGCACAGTCTGGGTGGCCGACATCGGGGACAACGACCGGTCCCGGCAGACGATCGCGGTGTGGAAGCTCCCGCCGGGGGCCGACCGGCCGGTCCTGTACCGCATGGCCTATCCGGACGGCCCGCACGACGCGGAGGCCCTGCTCGTGACCGGCGACGACCGGCCGGTGGTCGTCTCCAAGTACTCGGCCAACCTGTACGCCCCGGGCGCCGCCCCGCGCCCGGGTGCGACGACACCGCTGGTGAAGGTGGGACAGGTCCGGCTGCCGGCCTCCACGACGAGCAACCCGTTCGGGGCGCTCGGTCGCACGGCGGTCACCGGCGCCGCCACCGCACCGGACGGGCGTCGGATCGTCCTGCGCACCTACGCGGACGCGTACGAGTTCGACGTGACCGACGGCGACGTGGTCACCGCGTTGACCGGCGGGACGCCACGGATCGTCGCGCTGCCGGACGAACCGCAGGGCGAGTCGGTCACCTACAGCCGCGACGGGCGCTCCCTGCTCACCGTGTCCGAGACCGCCGACCAGCCGCCGGGGACGATGCCCGTGGTCCGGCGCTACCCGCTGCCGGCGGCCGTCGGGTCCCCCGCGCCGCCCAGCACGCCCGGGCCGACGGCCCACGCCGCCGGCGACGGGACCGGCCGCGCCGGCGCCGTGCGGACCTACCTCCTGGCGGCCGGAGCGCTCGGGCTGGCGCTGATCGCCGTGGGCCTGGTCGCGCTGGTCCGCGCGCGGCGGGCCGGGTCGCACTGACCTGCGCGGCGGTACGCCGGGCCGCACTGACCGTCGCACGGCGGCACGGGCCGGGCCAGCCGTCACGGCTGCCGGGGGCGCGCGCCCGGGTCAGGCGCCGTCTCCACGGGACGCGGCCGAGGTGTGGAGGCCGGTGAACAGCGCTGCCAGCAGGTCGCTGCGCGCGTCGATGCCGGCCGCCGAGACCCACTCCTGCCGGGCGTGTGCGCCGCCCCCGGGCGGGGCGAGCCCGTCGACGGTGGGGCGGCCGAGCGCACCCGTCGTGTTGGTGTCGGCGGCACCGTCCGCCGGTCGACCGGCGAGGCGTTGACCGAGGCCGGCGGCGACGCCCACGATCCGGTCGAGCAGGTGCTGCCCCGCCTCGTTTGGCCGCCAGGTGGGCCGGTGCGAGAGCAGTCGGGCGTCGAGCCGGGCGCGGTCGCGTACCGGACGCAGCGACCGCAGGCCGGCGAGGACGGCGTCCTCGTCGTCCGGGTCGGTGAAGCGCAGTCCCAGCTCGACGTGGGCCGCGCCGGCCACCACGTTGGTCCGCCCCCCGCCGGCGATGGTGCCGGTGTTGAGCAGGACCGGCCGGCCCTGCACGAGTGCGCGGACCCGCACGAGCTGGTCGACGAGTTCGTCGATGGCGTTGACGCCGGCGTCCGGGTCGAGCGCGGCGTGCGCCTCGATCCCGGTGACCTCGATGCGGACCCGGGTGCTGCCGCGCCGGCCGGTCTTGAGGTCGCCACCGGGGTGCGGCGGTTCCAGGCCGAGCACCGCGCGGGCCCGGGCCGCCTCGGCCCGGACCAGCCCGGTGGCGGTGGGCGAGCCGATCTCCTCGTCGGCGACGACGAGGACCCGGATCTCGGGGTGCTGGGTGCCCTGCCGCTCGACGCGTGCCGCCGCCGCGAGCAGTGCGACGATCCCGGCCTTGGTGTCGTAGACGCCCGGGCCGCGGACGACGTCCCCCTCGACGGACCACGGCATGCCGGACAGCGTGCCGACCGGCCAGACGGTGTCGTAGTGGGTCAGCAGCAGCACCGGGTCGCCCGGGACCCCTCGCGCCGGGAGGGTCCAGACCAGATGGTCGCCGCTCGGGTGCGGCACCCGGGCGGTGTCGAAGCCGGCGCGGGCGGCGTCGGCGTCGAGCACGTCGGCCAGCGCGGCCAGCGCCCGCCGGTCACCGGTCGGCGACTCGTGCAGCGTGTAGCGGTGCAGCGCATCGAGCGCGGCGCTGGATCCTGAGGACGACATATGCGGACCATATGTTTCACTCGAACGCCTTGTCAACGGGCGCGATCAACGGCAGCATGGGCAACATACGATCGCTATCATCGCAAGGGAGTGGCCGATGACCGCTGACACGCAGGGGATCGTGGCGCGTGACCTCGCCGGGCTCGCCGAGTGGACGGCGGCATCGGCGCTCTACCGGAGCGTCTTCGGTTACGAGGGCCCCGAGCACGCCGTCAGCCCCCGCCTCCTGGCCGCGCTGGGCGAGAACGCAGGGACCGCGGTCGGTGCGTTCGACGAGGACGGCTCCCTCGTCGGTTTCTGTTACGGCTTCACCGGCGTCGAACACGGCGAGCTCTACCACTACTCGCAGGCGGCCGTCGTCGACGCGCGGGCGCAGGGGCGCGGCGTCGGCCGCCTGCTCAAGCACGCCCAGGCCGAGGCCGCACGGCGCGTGGGCGTGCACACGATGCGGTGGACCTTCGACCCGTACGCGCTGCGCAACGTCCACTTCAACCTGAACGTGCTGGGCGCCGTCGGGATCCGCTTCCTGCCCGACTTCTACGACGACGGCGACAGCGACCGGGTCCTGGTCCGGTGGGACCTCGACCGTCCCGGGGGCAGCACTTGGGCGCCGGGGCACGGGCACGCGGCCGTCGACTCGCCCGCCGACGACCGTACCGCCGCACGGGGGCCCGACGACCGGGCGCGGCTGCGCCTGGAGCTGGCCGGCCGGTTCGCGGCGGGCGGGCGGCTCGTCGGCGTCGCGCGGCGGGCGGACACCCCCGGCCGCGTCAGCTACCTGTTCGCACAGGATTGAGGCATGACCACGAAGAGATCGACCCCCTCGGAGCGCTTCGACCGCAACGTGCAGCGCAGGTCCGCGCAGGTGCTCAAGCAGCGGGTCCTGGAGCAGCAGCGCACCGAGTTCGCCAAGGCGCTGGCGTGGGCCGCCGAGCAGGACGCCATCGAGCGGGCCGCGGCGCTCATCGTGTCGGCCCGCCGGCGGTACCTGCTCGGCCACGGCAAGTCGCTCGGCTTCGCGTCCCTGCTCGCCGCCGACCTCAGCGCCGGGCTCTCCGGCGTCCACCTCGTCGACGGCGCGGCACTGCGGCCCCTCGACATGCTCAGCGACATCCGCCAGGGCGACCTGCTCGTAGCCGTCTGCATGGCGCGCTACCGGCGCGAGACCATCGACGTCGCCTCCGCCTACGTCCGCCACGGCGGCCAACTGGTCCTCGTCACCGACGCCGAGGACGCGCCGCTGGCCGAGACCGCCGCCGTCCGCATCGTCATCGGCACCGACAGCGCCTCCTACGCGAACTCCCCCACCTCCGTGGTGCTCGCGCTGCACCTGCTCGCCACCCTGACCATCGCCAGCTCGAAGGGGGCCGGCCGCCGCCTGCGCGAGCGCGACGCCCTCGCCGCCGAACTCGATCTCTACCAGGAGGAAACGTGACCGACCGCAGGCGAGGCGGAGGGGCCGCCCACGAGCCGGCCGGGTACCGGCGGCACGGCGAGGTGACGGTGTGAGGCGGATCGAGGCGGTGGAGCTACGCCGGGTACGGCTGCCGCTCGTGCACCGGTTCCAGACCAGCTCCCACGCCAAACGGGAGCTGGAGCACATCCTGGTCGCGCTCACCGACACCGACGGCGCCGTCGGGTGGGGCGAGATCGCGTCGCCGAGCGGCCCGTTCTACTGCGCCGAGACCGTCGAGAGCTGCTGGGCGGTCGCCCGCGACCACCTCGCGCCGCTGGTCCTGCGTACCGACTGGGAGCACCCGGCGGACCTGGCCGCGACGCTCGGCCGGGTCCGGGGCAACCACTTCGCCCGCGCCGGCTTCGACATCGCCGCCTGGGCCCTGTGGTCGGCCGCCGAGGGCAGCTCCCTCGCGCACGCGCTGGGCGGCACGCGCGGCAGCGTCGAGGCGGGGGTGTCGCTGGGGATCGAACCCACCGTCGACGACCTCCTCGCGCAGGTGCGGCTGCGCGTCGACGAGGGCTACCGCAGGATCAAGCTCAAGATCGCGCCCGGCTGGGACGTCGACCCGGTGCGGGCCGTACGCGCGGCACATCCGAGCGTGCCGCTGCACGTCGACGCCAACGGCGCCTACGAGGACACCCCGGAACACCGGGCCGTCCTGGCCGAACTCGACGGCCTGGGCCTGCTGATGATCGAGCAGCCGTTCGCGCCGCGCGCACTCGTCGCGCACGCCGCCCTGCAGGAACGCATCGACACGCCCGTCTGTCTCGACGAGTCCGTCGAGGAGCTGGACGACCTCGTCACCGCGCTGCGCCTGGGCGCCGTACGCGTGCTCAACGTCAAGGTCTCGCGGATGGGTGGCCTGACCCACGCGGTACGGGCGCACGACCTCGCGCGCGAGCACGGCGTCCCGGTGTGGTGCGGCGGCATGCACGAGTTCGGGATCGGCCGGGCCGCCAACGTCGCGCTGAGCGCGCTCGCCGGCTTCACGCTCCCCTCGGACGTCTCCGGCTCCGACAAGTACTACGCCCGTGACGTCACCACCCGCCCGATCGTGAGCGCCGACGGACTCGTCGAGGTGCCCGCCGCGCCCGGCCTCGGGTGGGACGCCGACCTGACGTACATCGGGGAGAGGACCACCGACCGGCTCGTGCTGCGCGCGGACGGCGCGGCGTGACGGGTCCGTCGCGGCTGACCGGTCGACGGCAGCGCGCTCGGTACCCGGCCCCCGGTGGACGGCCATGGCGACGGCCAGCGTCACCGGCGGGTCGGGCCCGCAAGGTGCTCCCGGTAGTGCACCACCGGCCGGTGAGCTGACCGACCGTGCCGAGATGGTGGGACGCCGTCCCGTGACGGATCACCGTCGTCGCCGGTCCGGCTCGCGGGACGCGTACGGCTTCCGGTGTCCTGCGGACGACGTCCCACCAGTCAGGTCACGAGGTGGGGCTGTTGGCCACGACTCCGATGTCGACCGTGGTGGTCTCTCCCGCCACCACGGACAGGACCGCCGTCTCACCGTTGCTGGTGTAGGTGGTTTCGGAGACCTGCACCACGTCCGAGTCGACGGTGTCGTCGACGCCTACGTTCGGCGTGGTGAACCGCCAACTGCTCTTGTACAGCTGGACTCGGCCGACGTAGTGCTTCGCCGGGACGTCGAAGCGGTAGGTGCCATTGTAGGAGTTGGAGAAGCCGTACTGGTCGTCGTCGTCGACGCTCCAGAAGCTCAGCCCCACGTTGGTGACCAGTGGCTCGCCCGCCTCCCGGATGCCGTCGGCGTCCAGATCGTTCCAGATCACGCCGCGGAGCGTGCCCTTGCCGACAATCTGGAACTGCTTGGTGTCCGTGTTGTTGCCGAGGGCCTGCTCGGACGTCGTGGTGGACACCGTGGCGACGGCCTCGACCGGCACGCCGGTCGGCGCACCGTAGAGGTATCCGGTGAGGTTGACGGCGGGCGCCGACGCCCCGGGGGCCAAGTCATCCACCAGGTCACAAGTGACGGTGGGTGTGGTGAAGCCGCAGGTCCATGCGCTGGTCGTGGCAATCTGCCCGACCTGGAAGGGCTCGGGCAGGGTGAAGACCAGCCGGACCCCCGCCGCGGCCTTGGTGCCGGCGTTGCGCGCCACCGCATCCACCGAGGTCCAGCCGTCGCTGGGCAGGATGAAGCGCTCGCTGGTCACGTCCACGGTCACGTCCGGCACCTTGGGTGCGGCGACCGCCGGGACCACCGAGAACACGACCGAGCCGAGGCCGGCCGCCACGGCGGCGGCCATCTTTACAGACATCATTGATCTCCCCGTGTCGATGAGCATCCACCATAGGTGACACTGTCATCTCGGTCAGCTACGGGGCAGGCGGCTATGGGCGCCCGGGTAGCCTGACCGGCACCATGGACGGTCACCGATTCGCCGTGTCCCGGCTCCTGCCGCCGCCCGGGCTGCCCCGGGCGATCGCGTACCAGTCCGCCATGGTCGCCGTGGGCAGCGGCACGTTCCTCACCGGCAGCATCGTGTTCTTCACCGAGGTCCTCGGGCTCAGCCCGGTGCAGATCGGGATCGGCTTCTCGATCGCGGGCCTCGCCGGGGTGGCCACCTCGCTGCCGCTGGGCGCGCTCGCCGACCGGATCGGCGGGCAGCGGTCCTGGGCCCTCGGCGCGCTCGGCTCGGCGCTGACGTTCGCCGCCTACCCGCTCGTGACGTCGTTCGCGGGCTTCGTGGTGCTGATGGTGGTGGCCGCCGTCACCGACTCGTTCGCCAACGCCGGGCGCACCATCTACACCGCCGCCGCCATGCCGGCCGGGGACCGGGTGCGGACGATGGCGTACGCCCGCTCGTACCTCAACGCCGGGTTCACCGTCGGCACCGGTCTCGGCGCGGTGGCGCTGGCGTTCGACTCCGCCGCCGCGCTCGTCGCCATGGTACTGCTCAACTCCGCGTTGTCACTGCTCAACGCCGGCCTCGTGACCCGGCTCCCGGCCGCGCCGATCGTGCGGCACGAGCGGACGGCCACCGCCTCGCGGTGGGCGGTGCTGAAGGACTTGCCCTACGCGACGAGCGCCGTGCTCCTCGCCGTCATGATGTTCCACTCGGTGATCCTCGTCGAGATCCTGCCGCTCTGGGCGATCACCCACACCGACGCCCCCAAGCCGCTGCTCGGCGCGATGCTGGCCCTCAACACGGTGCTGGTGATCACGTTGCAGGTGCCGGCGGCGCGCGGCGCCGACTCGCTTCCCGGCGCGGCCCGCCTGATCCGCCGGGGCGCCCTGGTCACCGCGCTCGCCTGCCCGCTGGCCGCGTTCGCGGGTCGGACCGGCGGCGGGTGGACCGTCGTCGCGCTCCTCGGCGTCGTGGTGCTGGTGACCACCACCGAGTTGTGGTTCTCGGCGGCGCTCTGGTTCTTCCAGACCAACGTGCCGCCGGCCGCGTCGCGCGGGGTGTATCTCGGCACGGCGCAGACGATCAGCTCGGCGGCGGACATCTTCGCGCCGGTCGGCCTGACCCTCCTCGCGATCCAGACCGGCGGCTGGGGCTGGTGGGTCGTCGCGGCGATCTTCGTGGGCTGCGCGCTGGCCGCCGGCCCGGCCGTCGGCTGGGTCGCCCGGACGCCGCGGACCGGCGCCGACGCCGACGCGCCGCCGCCAGCGTCCACAGAGGATTCCGAGCCGGCCGTACGGCCCACCTCCGCGTGACGTCGGAAGATCGACCGATCCTTGACACGGAATCGACGCGGCTGAAATCCTTCCCGGCGAAGGGGGTCCGATGAGCGCTGAGGACGACGACACCCGGACGTACGCCGTGGTCGTGAACGACGAGGAACAGTTCTCGATCTGGTGGGACGACCGGGAGGTGCCCGCCGGCTGGCGGCGCGAGGGCACCACCGGGACACGCGCCGAGTGCCTCGCCCACATCGACGAGGTGTGGACGGACATGCGGCCCGCATCGTTGCGGCGGTGGATGGACGAGCACGCCGCGACCGGCTGACGCCGCACCGGACGAGGGCGCATGAGCGACAGTTGCCAGCGGTATCCGGCCCTCGCCGTGCAACGCGGGATGGTGCTGCAGACGCTCCGGCAGCCCGCCGGCGGGGTGGACGTCCAGCAGGTCACGATCAGGTGGGACGGCCCGCCGGACCGGGACGCGTTCAGCGCCGCCTGGCAGGCCGCGACCCGGCGGCACGCGGTGCTGCGTACGGCCTTCGAGGTCGACGGTGACCACGGCGTGGCGCAGGTCGTCCGGTCCACCGTGACAGCGGACCTGCGGTGGCGGGAGACGACGCTCGACGACTTCCTCCCCACCGACCGGTGCGAGCCCTTCGACGTCGGCCGGGCGCCCCTGCTCCGGGTCACCGCGCTGAGCGACCAGCACGTCGTCGTCACCTTCCACCACGCGATCCTCGACGGCCGCTCCACCCGGATGCTGCTCGACGAGGTCCTCGCCGACTACGCCGCGCGCCGGGCCGGCCGGGTGCCGGACCCGCCGCGCCGGCCGCCGTTCGCGGACTTCGTGCACTGGTGGGGCACGCGCGATCCGAGCACCGGCGACGCGTTCTGGAAGGGGTACCTCGCGGGCGCCCCGATGCCGCGGGCGCTCCCGGGCCGCCTCGACGCGGATCCCGGCGCGCGGGGCGTGCCCGCCTCGCACGAGGTCGTCGTCACCCGGCCGGACTCCGACCGGCTCCGTGCTGCCGCCGCCGGAGCGGGCGTCGGCGTCAGCGCCGTGGTCCACGCGGCCTGGGCGCTGCTGCGCGGCGGCTACGGCGGGGTCGACGACGTCACCTTCGCGGTCACGAGATCCTGCCGGTACGGCAGCGTCCCGGACGCCGACCGGATCCTCGGACTGCTGCTCAACACGGTGCCGCTGCGGATCCGGCTCGATCCCGAGTGGACGGTGCGCCGGTTCCTCGCCGACGTGGCGGGCCGGATCCGGCGGATCCGCGAGCACCAGCTCACGCCCCTGCACAGCATCCTCGACCAGGCGGGCCTGGCGCCCGACACGCCGCTGCTGGACAGCCTGGTGGTGTTCGAGCGGCAGCGCCTGTCCACCGCCCTGACCGAGGGCGGGCCGGAGGGGGCCCGGCGCTCGGCCCGCGTACACCGGATGCCCGGCTATCCGCTGACGGTGCACGCCTTCGACGAGCCGGAGCTGCGCCTGGGCCTGACGTGGGACGGCACCAGGCTGCTGGACGCCTCGGCGCGGCGGATTCTCGCGCAGTTGCACCGCACCGTGCTCGAGTTGGCGGAGCGGCCGGACGCCCGCCTGGCCGACCTGGATCTCGGCGCCGCCGGGGAGGCGCCGTTGCGCGCCGCCTGGAACGCCACCCGGCGGCCCCACCCCCGCGACGCCTCCGTTCCCGAGGTCTTCGCGGCCCGCGTGGCCGACGACCCGGCCGCCACCGCGCTGGTGGTCGGCGACCGCACCGTCTCCTACGCCGAACTGGACCGGGCTGCGGACCGGCTGGCCTGGACGCTGCGCCGGCACGGGGTCGCCGGGGAGACCCCCGTCGCCGTGCTGCTCCCCCGGGGCGAACCGCTGATCCGGGCCCTGCTGGGCGTGCTCAAGGCCGGCGGGTCCTACCTTCCCGTGGACGCCTCCGCCCCACCCGCCCGGATCGCGGGCCTGCTCGCGGCCAGCGGCACCCGCCTGCTGCTGACCACCGCCGCGGCCGCCGCCGACCTGCCGGACCTGGGCCCGGTCCGGGTGCTGGACGTCGACGCGCCCGCCGGGGAGCCGGCGCCGGCCGGCCCGCCGCCGGGGCGGATCCACCCGTCGCAGCTCGCCGCCGTCCTGCACACCTCCGGCTCGACCGGCGCGCCCAAGCGGGTCGGGATCACCCACCGGGGCGTGGTGCGGCTGGTGACCGGCCCCGACTTCGCCACCCTCGGGCCCGGCGAGCGGGTGCTCCAGTTCGCCCCGACCGCGTTCGACGCGTCCACCTGGGAGATCTGGGGCGCGCTGCTCACCGGCGCCACGGCGGTGGTCGCGCCCCCGGACCCGGTGGACCTCACCCGGCTGACCGCGCTGATCCGCGACGGTGGGGTCACCGTCGCCTTCCTCACCGCCGGGCTGTTCCGGCATCTCGCCGAGGAGGACGTCACGTCCCTCGCGGGGGTCCGGCAACTGCTCACCGGCGGCGACGTGGCCGACCCGGGCGCGGTCCGCGCCGTGCTCGCCGCGCGCGGCGGGCTTCCGCTGGTCAACGCGTACGGGCCGACGGAGAACACGACGCTGACCAGTTGCCACCTGATGAGCGGCGCCGGGCCGGTGGGCGACCCGGTGCCGGTCGGCCGTCCCGTGCCGCAGACCACCGTCCACGTGCTCGACGGCAGCGGGCGGCCGGTGCCGGTCGGGGTCGCGGGCGAGCTGTGCACCGGCGGCGACGGGCTGGCCCGCGGCTACCTCGGCGATCCCGCGGCCACCGCCCGGGCGTTCGTGCCGGACCCGCAGGCGCCCGGCGAGCGCCTCTACCGCACCGGTGACGTCGTGCGCTGGCGCGCGGACGGGGTGCTGGAGTTCCTCGGCCGCCGCGACGACCAGGTGAAGATCCGGGGGTTCCGGGTCGAGCCGGGCGAGGTGGAGGCGGCGCTCCGGGCGCACCCGCAGGTCGCCTCGGCGGCGGTGGGCGTACGGGGCGACGGGCCGGAACGGCACCTGGTCGGCTACGTCACGCCGGCCGGCCCGGCGGCGCCGACCCCGGCGAGCCTGCGCGAGCACGTCGCCGCCCGGCTGCCGGCCCACCTGGTGCCGGCCGGGTTCGCCGTCCTCGACCGGCTGCCGCTGACCGCGTACGGGAAGGTCGACCGGGCGGCGCTGCCGGCACCCGGGCCCGCCCAGGAGGATCCCGACGTCGCCGGACCCGCCTCGCCGACCGAGCACCGGCTCGCCGAACTCTGGTCCCGGCTGCTGCCCGGCGAACGTCCGCCCGCGCGCATCGGGCGGGAGAGCAGCTTCTTCGCCCTCGGCGGCAACTCGCTGACCGCCACCCGGCTGATGTTCCGCATCCGCGAGGCGTTCGGCGTGGAACTGGGCGTGGGCCCGTTCTACCGGGCGCCGACCCTGGCCGCGACGGCGGCGGCGATCGACGCGGCGACCGGATCGGCGCCCGGCCACCGGGGACAGGCGGGGCCGACGCTGCGCCGCCGGGACCGGGTGCCGCACCGCAGCGGTCGGGACCTGCCGGCGCACCTGGCCCGGCTGACCGACGGATGGGCCCTGTGGCGCACCGTCTGCCTGCGGGGGGCGGGCCTCCCGGTCGACCTGCTGGCCCCGCTCGGCGACGCGGAACTCGCCGCCGCCGCCGACCGGGTGGTGGCGGCCCGGGCCGACGGGGAGCCAGCCGGCATCGCCGCCACCGAGGCGGCTTACGCGGCGGCGTACCCGGAGGCGGTTCGCCGGCTCGCGGTCGCGCTGCACACGGTGGCGGCCCACCCCCGCTTCCGCGAGGCGGTGGCCTGGCAGAACCCGCACGCGCTGCGCACCGGCGTCGACGCGCTGCTGCGCCGGGGCCCGGGCAGCCCGACCCGCAACACCAAGCACCGCCAGCACGAGGCGCTGGTCACCAGCTACCTCCAGCGCTACTGCGCCAAGAACGACACCATCGGGTTCTTCGGGCCGGTCGGCTGGGCGCGGATCGAGCCGGGCGGCGGAGTGCGGGTCGACCCCGCGGACCCACCGGCGCTGCTGGCCGGGCGGACCGTCTACCTGGAGGGCTGGGCGGTCGCCGCGGTGCTGGCCCCGTACGCGCAACGGTTGCGCCCGTGGCTCGTACCCCGGCTCATGCCCTTCCTGGAGCTGGCCGGGACGACGCTGCGGGTGCCGCTCGCCCCGCCGGTGGCGCTGACCGACGCCGAGGCGGCGGTGCTGCGCGCCTGCGACGGGGTCCGCGACGCGCACGAGGTCGCCGGGGCCGTGCTGGCCGAGCCGGGTTCGGGACTGCGGTCGACGCGGGAGGTGCACGAGGTGCTGGAGACGTTGGCCGGGGCCCACCGGATCGCCTGGCAGCCGGAGGTGGCGCCGCACGACACCCGGCCGGAGCGGACCATGCGGGCCCGGCTGGCCCAGGTCACCGACGAGGCCGTGCGCGCACCCGCGCTCGCCGCCCTGGACGAGCTGGTCGCCGCCCGGGACGCGCTCACCTCGGCGGCCGGCGACCCGGAGCGGTTGACCGGTGCGATGGCCGGCCTGGAGGCCACCTTCACCCGGCTGGCCGGCGTCCCGGCCACCCGGCGCGCCGGCACGATGTACGCCGGTCGCACCCCCGTCTACGAGGAGTGCCTGCGGGCCGGCACGGTCGGCATCGGCGAGGCGAGCCTCGACGGGATCCGCGACGCGCTCGGCCTGGTGCTGGAGAGCGCACGCTGGTTCACCGCCGCCGGCGCGACGCTCTACCGCCGTCTCTGCGCGGAGATCTACCGCCGCCGGGCCACCGAGCTGGGCACCGACGTGGTGCCGCTGGCCGACTTCTGGCTGCTGGCCGGCGAGGCGCTGTTCCATCCGCCGCGACGGCTGACCGACCTGCTGACCGCCGCGCTGCACCGGCGCTGGGCCGACGTGCTGGCGCTGCCGCCGGACCGGCGGCGGATCCGGCTCACGGCGGCGGAGCTGGCTCCGGCGGTGGCCGCCGCCTTCCCGCCGGGGCGGCCCGGCTGGCCGACGGCGCGGCAGCACAGCCCGGACCTGATGCGGGCCGGCGACGAGTGGGTCCTGGGCGAGCTGCACCCGGGCGTCAACACCCTGCGGTACGCCACCTGGGTGGCCTACCACCCGGAGTCGGACGCGCTGCGCGCCGCGCTGGCGCGGGACGTGGGCGCCGAGGCGGTCTATCCCGCCGAGACCGGCCAGGAGGGTGGCGTGCCGACCAGGCAGAGCAACGCGCTGGCCGGGCCCGACGACGTCCGGTTGGTGTTCGCGCACGACTCGTTCGGGCACGACCCGCGCCGCAGCCTGCGCGTCGGCGAGTGCGACCTGGTCGAGGTGGCCGGCGGGCTGCGGGTACGGTCGCGCGACGGGCGGTTCGACGTGGACCTGATGCACGTCCTCGGCGACGTGGTCGGCGCCGGGCTGTCCCAGCTCTTCCGCGTCCTGCCCCCGGCGGCGCACCAGCCCCGGATCACCATCGACTCCCTCGTGGTCAGCCGTGAGTCGTGGACGTTCGCCGCCGCCGACCTCGCCTTCGCCGACACCCGCGACGAGGCGCTGCGGTTCCGCCAGGCGCGGGCCTGGGCCGGCGCCCACGGCCTGCCCCGTCACGTGTTCCTGCGCTGCGCGGGCGAGCGGAAACCGGTGCACGCCGACCTGACCAGCCTCGCCTCGGTCGACCTGGTGTCCCGGTCGGTCCGCCGGGCCCGCCGGCACGGCGGCGACGACGCCACGGTCGGCGTGGTGGAGATGCTGCCGGCGCCGGACCAGCTCTGGCTGACCGGGCCCGACGGCCGGTACACCGCCGAACTGCGGGTCGTCGCGGTCGACGGGCAGGTGGGCTGAGATGGCCGTGTTCGAGTTCCCGGCGTCGGCCGCGCAACGCCGGATGTGGCTGCTCGACCAGCTCGACCCGGGCCAGCCGACCTACCACGTCGGCTGGGCGGTGTGGCTCGACGGCCAGTTGGACACCGCCGCGCTCGACGGGGCCTGGGCGGCGGCGGTCGCCCGGCACGAGATCCTGCGCACCCACTTCCGGGCCAACGGCGGGCGGCCGATCCAGGTGATCGACGACGACGCCCCCGCGACCGCCATCGAGGTCGTGGCCCTGGACGAGCTGCCCGAGGCGGACCGGGAGGCCGCGGCCCGGGCCGCGCTGCGGGAGCACGCCCGCACCCCGCTGCCGCTGGAGCGTGGCCCGCTGACCCGGGTCAGGCTGCTGCGGCTCGCCCCGCAGCGGCACGTCCTGGCGCTGGTGGCGCACCACGCGATCGTCGACGGCTGGTCGTTGCGGCTGCTCCTCGACGAGCTTTCCGCCGACTACGAGGCGCTGCGCGCCGGCCGGCCGCCCGGCTCCGTCGAGCCGCCCCTGCAGTACGCGGACTTCGCCCTCTGGGAGCGGGAGCACGACGATGCGGGCGGCCACGCCGAGGCGGAACGCTTCTGGCCGGCCGAGCTGGCCGGTGCGCCGCCGGAGGTGCCGCTCCCGGTCGACCACCCGTACCCCGACCGGCTGTCGCCGGCCGCCGCCGAGGTCGCGGTGCCGGTCGACGGGGAGCTGGCCGGGGCGCTGCGCCGCCTGGCCGGGGCGCGGGGCAGCACCCTGTTCACCGTCCTGCTGACCGCGTACGCGGCCCTGCTGTCCCGGTTCAGCGGCGCGGACGACGTGCTCGTCGGCGTGCCCGTGGCCGGGCGCACCCGGATCGAGACCGAGCCGATGCTGGGCCTCTTCGCCAACACCGTCGCGATCCGGGCGACGCTGCACGGCGACCCGACGCTCGCCGAGCTGCTCGACCGGCTGCACGCCGCCACCGCGCGCGCCCAGGCCCACCAGGACCTGCCGTTCACGCGGGTGGTCGAGCTGTGCCGGCCGCAGCGGCAGCCGACGCGGGCGCCGCTGGTGCAGGTGATGTGCACGGTCGAGGAGGCCCTGCCGACGCTGGAGCGGGGGGCGCTGCGCTGGCGGCCGGAGCTGGTGCCCACCGGCACCGGCAAGTTCGAGCTGGAGCTGGCCGCCGTCGCCGGCCCGGACGAGCTGACGGTGCGCCTGCGCTACCTGACCGACCTCTTCACCCCGGACGGCGCGGGCCGGTTGGCCGACGCTCTGGGCGCGATCCTGACCGCGCTGGCGACCGCCCCGCAGACCCGCGTCTGCGACGTGGACCTGCTCTCCCCCGCGACGGCGGACCTCGTCACCCGGGTGTGGCCGGCGGCCCGCTCCGGGTCCCTCCCGCCGCCGGAGTGCACCGCGGCGGCGCTCGTGGCCGACGTCGACGCCGGCGACCGGGTGGTGATCGAGGGCGACGACGCGACCCTGACCGGCGCCGCGGTGCGCGGGCTCGCGGGCCGGATCGCCACCGGGCTGCGCGGGCTCGGCGTACGGGTCCAGGAGACCGTGGGCATCGTCCTGCCCCGGGGAGCGCGTCCGCTCCCGGCGCTGTTGGGCGTCTGGTGGGTCGGGGCGGCGTACCTGCCGCTCGACCCGACCCACCCGCCGGGGCGGCTGCGCAAGATGCTCGCCGACGCCGGGGTGCGGGTGGTCGTCACGGACAGCGGCGCCGTCCCCGCGCCGCTGCTGGCCGAGCTGGCCGCGTCGGTGACCCTGCTGGACCTGGCCGGACCGGAGCCGACCGGCGCGGAGGCGCAGCCGGCGGTACCGGCCGGCGCGGAGGCACAGCCGGTTCTGCCGCCGCCGTGCGCGGTGCCGGCGACGGCGGCGGCGTACGTGCTGTTCACCTCGGGGTCGACCGGCCGGCCGAAGGCGGTCACCGTCACCCAGGGCGCGGTGGCGCACCTGCTGCACGCGTTCCGCGAGATGGTCCCGCTGGGGCCGGCCGACCGGGTCCTCTCGGTGAGCCCGTTCGCGTTCGACATCGCCCTGCTCGACCTGCTCCTGCCGCTGCTGTGCGGTGCGCCGGTGGTGGTCGCCGGCGACGACGACGTGATCGACGGCAACCGGCTGCGGCGGCTGCTCGCCACGACCGGGGCCACGATGCTCCAGGCGACGCCGACGACGTGGCGGATGCTGGTGGCGGCCGGCGGGGTGCCGGCGGGGGTGCGGCTGCGCCTCAGCGGCGGGGAGGCGCTGCCCCGGGCCCTCGCCGACGCCCTCGCGGAGCCGGGCACGCGCCTGTGGAACCTCTACGGTCCGACCGAGACGACCGTCTACTCCACCGGGGCCGAGGTCGAGCCGGGGTCCGCGCCGCCGGACCTGGGCCCGGCCGTCACCGGCAGCCGGGTCTACGTGCTGGACCGGTGGCTGCGGCCGGTGCCGCCGGGCGTGGTCGGCGAGGTCTGCATCGGCGGCGCGGGGGTCGGCCGGGGCTACGCCGACGCGCCCGGCTGGACCGCCGAGCGGTTCGTGCCCGACCCGTTCACCCCCGGCGGCCGGCTCTACCGAAGCGGGGACCTGGGCCGCTGGCTGCCGAGCGGGCGGATCGAGCCGCTGGGCCGGGCCGACCGGCAGGTGAAGGTGCGGGGGTTCCGGGTCGAGACGGCGGAGGTCGAGGCGGTGCTGCGCGGCCACCCGCAGGTCCGCGAAGCGGTCGTGACGGCCGTGTCCGACGTGGCGCACGACGGCGTACGGCTGGTCGGGTACGTGGTCACCGACCCGCCCGCGACCGACCCGCCGGCGGACCTGCCCGAGTACGCGCGCCGGTTCCTGCCCGCGCACATGGTGCCGGCGGTCCTCGTGGCGCTGCCCGAGGTGCCCCGCACCTCCCGCGGCAAGCTGGACCTGAGCGCCCTGCCACCGCCGGGCAGGGGTGCCGGCTCCGGCGAGCCGCCCGTCGCCCCGCGCAGCCCGCTGGAGCGGGAGCTGGCGGGACTGGTGGCCGACCTGCTGGGCCTGCCCGGCCCGGTCGGGGTCGCCGACAACTTCTTCGTCCTGGGCGGGCACTCCGTGAAGGCCACCCAGCTGATGGCCCGGGTCTGGACGACGTACGGGATCGACCTCCCGGTCCGGACGCTCTTCGACGACCCCACCGTGGCCGGGCTGGCCGCCGCGGTCACCGCCGCCGGGGCGGGAACAGGCGCGACACCCGCCGGCGCCGCACCGGCGGGGACCGGCGCACCGGCCGGGCCCGACGGCGCGGGATACCTCGACACGCTGACCGACGACGACGTCGACGACCTCCTCGCCGGCATGGACGGGCCGTCGAGGTGGAACGGATGAGCGGCCCGCCGGAGCCACCGGCCTGGCTGGCGGCGGTGCTCGCCGCGCTCGCCGAGGGCCACGACCCGGCCACCCCGCCGGACTGGCGGCGGCGGGTCGACGTGGAACTCGACCGGCTCGCCGGCCGGGTGCCGTTCCCGGTGGTGCACGACTGGCAGGCGCGCGTGCTCGCCTCGACGCCCGGCGGCGACGCCGGCCGGCTGGTGGGCGACCTGCACCGGCGGGCGCTGGCCGGCGGCCGGGTCGGGGCCGACGAGTGGCGCGGCGCCCTCCGGCCCGCCCTGCGCGAGCTGTACCGGGCCGCCTACCCGTACGCCGAGGCCCGGGCGGTCGCGTACGTCAACGCCGAGGTCTACGCGACCGCCAACGGCTACGGCCCCGACGAGGTCGTCGAGTTCGCCGCGCACTACGCCGACCTCAGCACCGGGGCCAACGCCGAGGCGTTCGCCGACGCCAACGCCATCGCGAACGCCGACGCGCTGGCGGGCGCCCTGGCGCTGGCCGACGCTTCGGCGTACGCCGAGACGTACCCGGCCGCCCTGGTGCGCGCGTACGCCCTGGCGGCGGCGAACCGGGCCGGCGCGACGGGTGCGCCGCACGTGCTGCGGGCGGCGTACGGACGGCTCGCCGACGCACTGGCCGAAAGTCTGAGTCGCGTGTCGGATTGAGGTCCCCGGACCGGCCCGTCGGTCCCTGGTCCCAACCTGTCGAGTCGTCTACTGTGGATCCACTTCGGCCGATGTCAGGTGGCGCATTCAGGTGGCGCGACGGGCCGTCGGGCAATCGAGGGGGCGCACTTGCCGGACGACAAACCGACCCGTGTTCCGGCCCCCGGTCGCGTCCCCCCGGCACGGACACCCGCCGAGGTCGAGCGCCTGCCGGACCGCTCCGGCCTTTTGCCGCTCTCCTTCGCGCAGCGGCGGTTGTGGTTCCTGGAACACCTCGGCAGGGTCGGTCACGCCTACCACATGCCCCTCGCCCTCCAGCTCGACGGCCGGCTCGACCACGACGCGCTGCGGGCGGCCCTGGACGCCCTGGTCGCCCGGCACGAGGTCCTGCGTACCCGCATCGTGCCCGACGGCGCCGAGGCGGCCCAACGCATCGACCCGCCCGGGGCCGCGTTCCCGCTCCGGCTCGACGACCTGACCGGGCACGCCGACGCTGCCGCCGCCCTGGCCCGGCTCCAGCAGGAGGAGAGCACCGCCCCGTTCGACCTGGCGGCCGGCCCGCTGTTCCGGGGCCGCCTGGTCGCCCTCGCCCCGGACCGGCACGTGCTCCTGCTGACGATGCACCACATCGTCTCCGACGGGTGGTCGCTGGGGGTCCTGACCCGTGAGCTGGGGGTGCTCTACGCCGCGTTCCACGAGGGCCGGCCCGACCCGCTGCCGCCCCTGCCGGTGCAGTACGCCGACTACGCCGCCTGGCAACGCCAATGGCTCACCGACGGCACCCTGCAACGCCAGGAAACCCACTGGCGACACACCCTCGCCGACGCACCCACCCTGCTCGAACTACCCACCGACCGACCCCGACCCACCGAACAGAACCACCACGGCGCCCACCTCC
>NZ_WAAS01000039.1:0-37100 GCF_008806585.1 Micromonospora sp. AMSO12t | reverse complement strand
CCCCTTACCGGCCCGCCGGTGTCACGTCATCGAGCGGTGGTCACTCAACGAGGCGCGGGCATGTTCCAGATGATGTCGGCGGTCTGGAGATCTCCGAATCCCTGGAGGTCACCGACCAGGACGCCGCTCGCGAGAACGGCGAGCGCGAAAAGCGAGCCAAGCAGCTGGCCGAGCTTTCGACGAGACATGGTTGCTCCTGCAGGGGAAGTGTCACGGGGATGGTGGAGGTTCCACGATCGTGCCACAAGGCAGGTACCCAGAAAAGCGGTGCGTGTACCGCCGGGCCGAGCGTCGGCGACGTTCCGCCGTTCGGCCCACGGGCCGCCCCGACCGAGCCCTGATCACGGGGGCTGAGTGGGCATCATGCACTTCGCACATTGCGGATTGCGACCTTCCGCGCAATTCGGGGAAGGTCCGGGAGTCCGGGCGTACCCACCTTCACCGTGGGTGACCCCCTGCCCGGGAGGAGGCCCGGCCGGACATCGACCACCATACTCGTTCTGCGCCAGCGCGCCAGGGCTGAGACGACGGACCGACAAAGCTCCGCCACGAACCCGGGTAGGAGCATTCAGGACGGCGGTCCCGTGGCTGCTATCTGCCGCAGGCTGGGCACCGCTCGCGCACCGGTACCACCGGGGTGTCGGCCGTCGCGCCGGAACGTGCCCGGACTGCGAGCGCCCCGGTCAGAGCCGCCACGCCCGCGATGAGGACGGCGACGGCGGTTCCGGCGCCGACGCGGAAGTCCGCATGGCCGGCGCCGACCACGGGCGCTACGTTCTCGGTCAGGGGCCCCAGGGCGAGCAGTCCGACGGGGGTGAGCAGGACGAGAAGAGCCCAGATGCCCCGGGCGTCGCCGCGCAGGGACAGCACGGCCGCGGCGAGCATGGCGGCCAGCAGAAGGACCGCGCCGGTTTCCGGGAGGAACGCGCCCCCGTAGCTGAACCGGTAGAACCACGCGCCCTTCCCGGCCAGGACCCCCGCTGCGACGAGAGCCGCCCCCAGTGCGATCGGCAAGGGTGCGAGCCGGTGGCGTAGCACCGTGTGGGAGGGAAGTGCCAGTGCCAACACGCCCAAAGCCGCCTGAGGAAGCAGAACGAACAGGTACGGGCGGGGCAACTCGAACAGGGCGGCGACGGGCACCACGGCGACGGTGGACACCAACGCCAGTCCGATCGCGGCGCGGGCCCACCGGGCCGGCCCGAGAACATGAACGACAGCGGCCAGCAGCCAGCAGGCCCAGACGACGATGCCCGTGGTGGCGAACGGCCCGAAGGCCGGCGAGCCCCACACACCCGGCGTGGTGACCACTTCGGCGGCGGCCCAGAAGCCAGCGAGGGCGGTCGCGGTCAGGTGGCTCAGAACAGCGGCGAGGCGTACGCCGGGTATGAGGTCGGCAGCGCCGGCGGCGCGCAGGCGCTCACGCCCACCCCCGGCCAGCACGTCCCCCACGTCGAGGATCGACGGCCAGCGGCGGTCGGGCGCGGCCAGGTCGAGATACGTGCCGACGATCTCGCCGCCCCGTGCCTGGCGGTACGCGGCGGGATACGCCCGCAGCAGTTGCCGGTAACGGCGTTCCAGGTCCCTCACGCCAGTCCTCCCGGGGCAGGCGGGGTGACGGGCCGGGCGGCGGTACGGGCCGAGAGGGTCGGTTCCACCGGCGGTGTGTCCACGACTCGAAATGTATCGGCTACGAAGGCATTGGGCGGCGGAACCGCCACAGCCACGCATTGGGGCGTGCGGCCTGCACCCCTCAGACCGGCGCCGGGCGACAGGGAGCGCAGGGTCACCTGCTCCCGCCATGGTCCCGGGTGCTCAGCCGTGTTGCTCGATGCTGACCAGCAACTGCGTAACCCGAGTCCTGATGTCGTCGCGAACCTGGCGGACGATGTCGAGGGGTTGGCCGGCGGGGTCGGTGAGCTTCCAGTCCTCGTAGCGCTTGCCGGGGAAGACGGGGCAGGCGTCGCCGCAGCCCATGGTGATGATGACGTCGCTGGCTTCGGCCGTGTCCCAGGTGAGTTGGGCCGGCGTCTGGTCGACGATGTCGATGCCGACCTCCCGCATGGCGTCGACGGCGACGGGGTTGATCTGGCCGGCGGGTGCGCTGCCAGCGGAGCGGACCTCGATGGTGTCTCCGGCGAGGTGGCGCAGCCAGGCGGCGGCCATCTGGGAGCGGCCGGCGTTGTGGACGCAGACGAACAGGACGCTGGGTTTGTGGCTCATCGGTGATGTCCTTCCCATCAGATGACGTTCGGGCTGCGGCGCTCGATGAGGGTGACGTCGCGCCAGGTTCCGTGGTGACGGCCGACGCGTTCGCGGGTGCCGACGGTGCGGAAGCCGCAGGCGGCATGCAGGGCGAGGCTGGCGGAGTTCTCGGGAAAGACGCCGGATTGGATGGTCCAGATGCCGGCCTGCTCGGTGGAGGCGATCAGGGCGTCGAGCAGGAGGCGGCCGATTCCCTGGCCGCGGGCGTCGGGGTGGACGTAGACGGAGTGCTCGACGACCCCGGCGTAGACGCACCGGTCGGAGACGGCGGAGCAGGCGACCCAGCCGAGGACCCGGCCGGTGGGGTCGATGGCCACCCAGCGGTGACCAGGTAGCCGACTGGCGGTGAACTGCTCCCAAGTGGGCGGCTCGGTCTCGAAGGTGGCGTTGCCGGTGGCGATGCCGAGCCGGTAGATGTCCAGCACGGCGTCGGCGTGCTGATCGCCCATGGCGGCGACGGTGATGCCGGTGGCGCCGGCGGGGGCGGTCATCGGTTCTCCCGGGCGAGGTGCGGCACGACGACGGCGTCGGCGGAGTCTGCGGCGTGGGGGTACCAGGCGGCGAGGGCCGCGACGGCGACCAGGCCGCCGACGAACTGGGCGGCGACGAAGCCGGGCACCGACGCCGGGGCGATGCCGGCGAAGGTGTCGGTGAACGCGCGACCGATGGTGACAGCGGGGTTGGCGAACGAGGTCGACGAGGTGAACCAGTAGGCCGCGCCGATGTAGGCGCCCACGGCGGCAGGGGCCACAGTCGTACGGCGGGTGTGGGCGAGGGCGAAGACCAGGACGACGAGACCCGCGGTGGCGACCACCTCGGCCAGCCACAGGTTCCCGCCGGTCCGCTCGGTACGCGACCAGGCCACGGCCGGCAGGTCGAACATCAGGCCAGCCAGCACCGCCCCGGTGATGGCTCCGCCGGTCTGGGCGGTGGTATAGGCGGCGAGGTCGCGGGCGGTCAGGCCGGTGCCGGCGCGGCGGCCGAGCCACCAGTCGACGGCGGAGACGACCGGGTTGAAGTGTGCCCCGGACACCGGCCCGAACATGAGGATCAGCGCGCCCAGGGCGAGGGCGGTGGCGATCGCGTTCTCCAGGAGCTGGAGCCCGACGTCGTTGGGAGAGAGCCGGGAGGCGGCGATCCCGGAGCCGACGACGGCGGCGACCAGCAGGGCCGTACCGGCGAACTCAGCCGATGCCCGGCGGGCCAGGGTGAGGGTCACGCGGTGGCCTGCGCGGACCCGGCGGGGAGGTCCAGCAGCGCGCCGAGCTGCCGAAATGCTTCCGGGCGGGCCCGGTACCAGACCCAGGTGCCGCGACGGTCGGAGTCGACCAGGCCGGCCTCGCGCAGCACCTTGAGGTGGTGGGAGATGGTCGGCCCGGACAGGTCGAACGCCGGGGTCAGGTCGCAGACGCAGATCTCCGGCACGGAGGCGATCATCGACATCAGCCGCAGCCGGATCGGGTCGCCCAGCGCCTTGAACATCGGCGCGACCACGGCCGCTTGCTCGGCCTCCAAGGGGCGGACCGCGATCGGGGAGCAGCAGGCCACGGCCTGGAGGTCCACCACCGGCAGCACTTGTTTCGACATGCCTCTAGGTTGACAGATGTCGAAACAGGGTGCAACGTAGGACCTGCTTCGAAAAACATCTAGGCAAGGGCGAAGTAGTGCTCAAGCTGTTCTCCCGTCGTCGCAACACCCGCGTTCGAGACGTGACGCTCTGCGAGCCGTGCGGGCAGGTCTGCACTACGGATTGCCACGCCGACGCCCGTTACGAGCGCACCCGTACCACCGCTCTCACCAGCTACCACATCCGCTGAATCCGTCAGGAGGGGAACCATGTCCCGCGTCCAGCTCGCCCTGCGTGTATCCGACCTCGAAGGCTCCATCGCCTTCTACTCGAAGCTGTTCGACACCGAGCCGGCCAAACGTCGCCCCGGCTACGCCAACTTCGCCATCGAGAACCCGCCGCTGAAGCTCGTGCTCCTGGAGGGCGAAGCCGACCAGCCCACCGTGATGGACCACCTGGGCGTCGAGGTGTTCAGCACCGACGAGGTCAACGCCGCCACCAGGCGCCTCACCGACTCCGGCCTGATCACCCTGGAGGAGAACAGCACCGAATGCTGCTACGCCCTCCAGGACAAGGTCTGGGTACGCGGCCCCGGCAACGAGCCCTGGGAGGTCTACACCGTCAAGGCCGACTCCGACCAACTGGACAAGGTCACCGAGAGCGCGTGCTGCACCCCCGCCACCGACAGGGAAACGGCCACCGCCGGAGCCCAGGGAAACTGCTGCTGACCGCTGCGAATCCGCGCCCGCCCTCGAGTCAGAGGGTGGGCGCGATTGCGCCGGGCGGCCTCGGTCCGCAGAACGCTTGGTGCATCCACTCGGCGGCGGATATCTCGGAGACAACTCCGGCTTGGCAGCGGACCGTGTACCGATGCACAGCGAGAATGCCCTCACCCGCCTTCAAAACGCCGCCATCCTCTGGAGCGTCGGATCGAGTACGGCGGCCGACGTAATCCAGGCAGCCTGTGACTGCCTCGTTGCAGGCGTAGACAGTCCAACCCTTCAAATCCTGGCAGGCGTTTCGCCGGCCCGAGGCAGCGAGAATGAGGAGTTGCGCCGTTGGCTCGAAGGCGCACTCGTGGAACTTTCCCTGACCTACTACCGGGAGGGAAGCCGAGAGGGTGAAGAAGAAGCCCTCCGGATCATGGCCCGCCGACTGCTCGCACAGACCGTCACGCCTCGCGATCTGTCGTCCTGGGCATACCGGTTCATCACCTATGACGGCACTCCCCTGGCAGCCGATCTGATCGCTCTCGAGAGCGCCTACGACTACGTCGACTCCGTCTACAACGGGCACCCGTACACGGGTACAACGACTGCGGACCTCGACGCAGACGTCATCGCAGAAGCTCGGCGTTTGATCGGCGACGCCACAGCCGAGAGCAGCTGAACCACTGACGTTCATCCGAGGGCATCGCCGATCTTGTCGTTCATGGTGTGGTCTCCCCCCTTGGATCCCTGGCCCGGCAAGCTTCGTCCGAGGTAGCGCCATGCGGGCCGCCCGCGACCCCGGCTGAGGGTTGGCAGTCGGGGTCGGGGCGTCAGGGGCCAGGACGGGCAGGGTCGGAGCCGTCATCGGTTCACTCCCGCCTTGAGCCGGATGCGGTGGTGCCGGTCGCTGGTCCGCCGGTACTGTCCGGGCTCACCATGAACCCGAAACGGCGGAGTCGAGATGAACAGCGGTGGCGGAACGACGGTGCTGTGGCGCCCGACCGGACCGGAAGAACTCGGCCTCGTTCGCGACTCGGGATGGCGAAAGTGGCCGCCGCGACTGCCGGACCAGCCGATCTTCTACCCGGTCCTCAACGAGGACTACGCGGTCATGATCGCCCGAGACTGGAACGTGCCCGCTTCCGGCCTCGGGTACGTGACCCGCTTCCACGTCGAGACGGACTTTCTCAGCCGCTATCCGGTGCGGCAGGCCGGTGGTGACACCATCCTGGAGCTGTGGGTGCCAGCCGAGGAGCTAGACAAGTTCAACGCGCACATCGTCGGGCTGATCGAGGTCGTGCACGAGTTCCGGTAGCCGAACGACGGCATGCATGGCCGTCATCGGGTGATCCCGACGGCCTAGGGCCGCTTGGGCTGTACGACGGGAGGCAGAACCCGCAGCCGGGGCTGGGACGGACCGCCGGGGCGGGCACGGTCCGCTCAGCCGATCGCTGCAAGGGCGGGGGTGAGCCGCTGCAAGCCGCCGGACGGCCGCCCCCCAAGAGCGGCACGATCAAGGCCAGGCGGTACGGAAACCGAACGGATCGGCGTGGTCGGCGCTCAGGGCTTCCGACTGCCGCCCGAGTCCAACCCCGGGACTGACTTGCACCCGGCCCATCTCCTGCGGCTAACTACCCCTAGCGCGGTGCCCTCATCCGGTCGTCACACGCACGACCCGCGCCAACCCCATAGGTACCAACAGCACCAGCAGTCACATCCTCAGCGGTGCCCTCTAAAGAATGATCGGCCCGTCCACGATCTGCCCAGAACGAGTCGTATTCGGCTGGACCAGTCGGACTCCGCTAGATCAACGACAACAGCCCCCGATCAGCATTCCTGCTGGTCAGGGGCCGTTGGTGCTCCTGGTGGCGGGTAGAGGATTCGAACCTCTGTAGCTTTCGCGACGGATTTACAGGATGCTTCGAACCTGCGACCCGCATAGCGGTTGACCTGGTAACCGTCATCTAGACGGAAGCACCGGCAAGGCTGCCGCCCACGATCCGCCCACAGCGGCCCGGAACGTCCCTTCACCGTAACGACCTAAGTGGCGTAAGCACCTCTTTGCCGCTCGACTTGGGGGCTTCAAGATCCAGATCGGCCCTGATGTCACTATCCCAGGCTATTTGCTTGGTGGATCGTCAACGCCCCTCGGGAATCTCGCTGCTGCCCGTCGCGCCGGCGCTTATCCATTTGTAGATCTTGCCAGATAGGTAGTCCTCCACTGTCGCAGACAAAGACTTCAAGCTTCCGCCGAACAGTGCCCCGTACAGAGAAAGCGCAGCAGCAATAGAGATGGCGGCAAAGGCCACCGCCGCAACGCCTCCCTTGAACGTAAGAGGACTGACGCCAGGCCAAGGTGTGGCAAGAGATGCGCCAATTGCAGCCGCAACACCAACTAGCGCGACCACAGCCATCGTAATCATGTGCCCTACGCGCCTGGCTACAGTGCGCAGGTGACGCTCACTTCGTTGCGCCTCTTCCAGCTTTTCGGCTTTCTGTCGGTCAGCGTCAGCGCGCGTTCGCTCAAGTTCGGCCAAAGCTTGCGACTTTCCCTGTCTCGCATCGGCCGCTTCAGCCATTGCGGCGCCCGCGATGTTCTCGTGCGCCTTGGCAAGAACGCGATCAAGGGTTCCCTCCGTGAAGGCATCGGGGTCTTCCCGAGTCTGGTACATAACCAACGAACGGACCGCGATGGACTGACGAAGAAGCACATACTCATCATCAGTTATTCGATCGCGCTCCCGCAGAGATTCAATCTTCTCTACGTAGCGCTTCCAGAGGTGATCCGATGGGCGCATGGCCGCGAAGCAATCCGCAATAATTACATGCTCTGGGAGCTCGGGTGCCACTAGAGGCTGCTTTAGCCAAAGCAAAGTTGTAAGTACGAAGTCGGGGATACAGAGCGGTATAGTATCGCGCTCCGAGTCCTCTAATCTCATATACCGCCTAGAGGCCCTGGCAAGTGCGGTATTGTGCGATACGAACACCGCTCGTGCATCGCCCAAGTGGCGAAACTGGCGACCACCGCGGAGGCGGTAGATAGCCGTGAGCGAGTCGATGTCTCGCAGCAAGGCCACGCGATTTCGATGCCCGATCTCCTGCTGAAGGACTTCCTCAAGCCGTGGCTCGTCGAGCGTCAGCGGACGATCATGCTCCGGCTTCTCACGCACTCGAACGCCGATCGCCTCAAGCCTTGCCTCGAAGCTCTCCTTGAGTTCTAAGACGTCGCTGGCTCCCCAGCCGGCCGATAGCATAAATTCGGTTGTCTCGCCATGGGAATAGCGACCTCCCGAAGAGACAGCTTTTTGGCACGCATCCAGAACGCCCACGATCTCCTCAAGCGTGTGCTGGAAACAGTAGACCCTGGCCCCCAGTTTGATCGCAAGTTCTATAGATTCGCGCGCGAGGAGTTGCAAGTCCGGGCCGGACGCTCCCACAGCACGAAGGAGCATAGTTGTGTCGGCATAAATGCGGAGGCGATCAAGCTTCGCGTCGAAAGAGGTGTCTTCGGGGAAGTAGAGAGAAGTTGCGAGAAGCGCCCCTTTTACTACTGCCGAGAAATATTCGAACCCCTCGGGATTCCTTAGGTGAAGATGACTGACGAAGCCGCCGATTACATAGCGCATGCTACCAAGCTGCGTGTCGCCCAAATCTACCAGCGGACTTCCGTTGACCACAGTAGCCAGCAGGGGAGCCGCGTTCTCCTTGATGAAGGCATTCAACCCCCCATCGAACGCGTCTTCCGTTAGATCCTCACCGAATTCCTCTTTGGCATAAAGGACACCCTGCCTCACGAGAGCGGCGTGCTTCCTGCGGACTTCTGCCCGACTAGCCGACAAGTCAAATTCGGCGAGTGCTTCACGCTCCGGATAGAGGACTCCCGCCTCCTGCCTGAACATACCCCTCTTCTTGCAGCGCTTTGCAAGAATTTTCAAGACGCCACCGGGAATGTTGATGCCGTATTCTTTATGGATGGCCTCTTGCAGTTCAGGGATGGAGAAAACCGCCTGCTGGGAGTGATACGCGCGATCGGCTATAAACGGAATGAAGTTGTCTAGGACATCCTGCTGCCGCCGGTCAAAGTTGACCTTCAAGATAGCCATGCTTGTCAGGGTTGTTGACACGCGAACTCCGTTTTCCATAAGCAGGATGCATGCGACCAGTAGCGAGCTTGAATCGGCCGTGCAACGATCTTGCAGGAGCGGCGCAACTTCAATGCCCTGAGACTCACGCGAGGATTGCTCGCAGCTTAGCCATGCCCGTTGCGGTGAGTCGAGCCCGAGTCGGTTGATCAACCGAGGACTCGGCAAATTTCGCCGCCTATCAGGCAATTTCCACCTTGGATGCGACTGAGCAAGGCTTCAGGCGCCAGGGGGCCAATGCCGACCGACAAGCACTCCGGCGGCCGGCACGCAGTCTGATCGCCATACGGTCGGGTGCGACGACTCCCGAGATCGTTTTTGCCGAGGTGGCTGAGCCGCGGATGATCATCCGAGTGCGTCGCCGATCTTGTCATTCATGGTGTCGTCCCCGCCGTCGATGCAGTTGGCATAGACCCGGAGCAGGACGGCGACGCCGTGGCCCAGGCGCCGGGCGACCTCGGTCGGCGGGACGCCGGCATTCAGCCAGAGCGAGGCCGCCGCGTGACGCAGGTCGTAGGGACGGCGTACGAGGGGCGAGGCGACCTGCGATTCCGTCAGCGCCTTCTCGCGGGCGAGCTTCCACCACCGGTCATAGACCGACTCGGAGAGTGGTCCGCCGTGCAGGCCACGGAAGAACCGACCGTCTGGGCCGACGCCGTGATTCTCGACGTGGGCGCGCAGCAGCTCGACGAGCCGGGGCGGGATGGGGACGGTCCGGGTTTCCTGCCGCGCCCGGTGCTTGAGGCCGCGCCGCTCGTGGGAGCCGCCGTCATCGGTCCAGTGGGAGCCGGCGCGCGGGGCAGTGCCGGCGAGGACCAAGCGGCCCCAGCGATATTCGATCTTCTCGTGGTCGCAGAACGCCGAGGGCTTGACCGCCGCCAGGTCGTCGAAGTCGGTCCCGCAGTCGAGGCAGCGCCCGGGAAGGTCGCAGTCCTCCCGCCGCAGGTCTGCCGCTTCCGAGGGCCGCATGCCCGCGTAGTAGAGGCAGCCAAAAAAGGCCGTCACCTTGTCGGCACGTTTGCCGAGAGATTTGACCGCCTCCAGCAGCGTGGCGACCTGGGCTGGATTCGCCACCACCCGCCGGTCGATGGACTGCGCCACCTCGGGAGCCGTCCACTGGACTCGGTCGACCGGGTTGGAGGCGATGAGCTCCAGCTCGACGGCGTACCCGAGGGCGTTGTAGAAGGTGGCCCGCTTGCGCTGGACGGTAGAGGCCGCCGCGGGCTTGCCGTCGAGGCGTACGCACAGGCTGTCGAGGACCCGGCGGACCATCGCGGGCGAGTCCAGCTCGACGACCGGGAGCGACGCGCTTTCCAGCCAGGACAGCGCCGCCGCGTGTTCGGCCGGGATCTCGTCGGACCAGCGACGCGGGTTGAGCCCGTAGAGGTACAGCGCCTCACGAAGCAGCGCGTCATCCGGTCGGCCCCGCTTTGTCGGCCGGGCCAGGGTCACCGTGATCGAGGTCAGCGCCTCGACGATCGACCGCCGGGTCTTGGCCGCCGCCCGGGGCCACTTCATCTCGACGTACGCGCGGCTGTGCGCGTACCACGTGGTGGGGTTCTTGGTTCTGGCCTCCGAGACCGGGCGGCCGGTGGCCGGGTCGAAGGGCTCTCCCGCGTTGGCCGCTTGGACCAGCTCGGCGCGGAACGAGTGCGCCAACGCCTTGGTACGGAACATCTCCTCGAAGCGCTGGCTGCTCACCGCCCAGCGGACCCGCCACGGCCGAGCCTTCCGGTCAGCGCGCTTGCCGATCTCCCATATCTGGACCTCGTAGCTCTTCACGCCGCGTCCTGCTCCAGGTCACCGAGCCACCGACCGAGCGCCGACCGGCGGACCCGCAGTTGACCGTTCGGGAGCTTGATCACCCGTGGTCCCTTGCCGGTCTGTCGCCAGTAGAACCAGGTCGAGCGCGGTACGCGCAGCTCGGCGAGCACTTCCGGCACGGTCAACAACTCCTCGTTCACTGTCTTTCCTCCCCGTGGTGCTGTGCGCTGTGCTGAGTTGCCGAAAGATCTGAGGCCCCCTGCGCGGCCCGGTCCTTGGCGGCGAGCAGTTCGGAGCGCCAACGTGCCCGTTCGCTGATCGACCGCATGAGCCGGTGGGACAGCGGTCCCACGTCGGGGTCGTCGGGGCGGGCGAGTTCCCAGGCGTGCCGGACCCGTTCGGCGGTGGCGCCCTGGTCGTCGACGAGCTGCCCGGTCTCGCTGGCCGCGCCGCTGTCGGTGGTGGCACCGAGCAGGGCACGCACCCAGGCCCGCGCGTCGTGCTTGTGGTCGGCGAGGGTCTTGCCGGACCAGTCGCGGGAGATGAGGATGCGCCGGCCGCCAATGCCGAGGGTGTCCCGCTGGTGGACCTTGCCCTTGCACCGGCCCGGCTTGAGCCTTGCGTGCGCCTTCTTCGGCTGGACGCCGTACAGCAGCCAGTTCGCACAACGGTCGGTGCACGGGGTGAGCTGGAGTTGCTGCCAGAGCCGGTCGAGGTGCTTGCGCTGCCGGTCGGTGGTCGCCTTGTGGCAGTCGCCGGTGTGCTTGGTGATGTACTTCGTGACGTACCGGATGGTCCGCTCAGCGTCCTCGGTGCCGGGCATGACGCCGCGGGCGTCGACCTGGGCGCCGAAGCGGACGACGTGCACCGGCTCGGCGTCCGGGTCGTCGTCGATGGCGTCGAGGGCTTCCGCCCAGGTGGTCAGCGGCTCGCGGGTTTCCGGGTCGACCCATGCCGCCGCCTGCTCGTCCCAGACCGGGAGCCGGTCGAGGGCGTACCGCTGGACATCCACGCTCGGCCACCAGACCTGGTGGTAGGTCGCGGCGGCCACGGTGCGGAGGACGTCGCGGGGGATGGTGCCGCGGATGGCGAAGTGGGCGTGTGGGGCGAGTCGGCGTTGGGGCTCGACGCAGCCGGCGTACTGGACGTTCCAGCCCTCGCAGCGACGGAGGTTCTGCCAGAACCGGTCGAGCAGCCGGGGGAAGTGCACGGCGTCCCAGGCGGCGCGACGGTAGTCGTACCGGTCGGGGTTGACCGGGGTGCCGTCGGGGCGGACCGGCCCGTAGGAGTCGAGGGTGAGCGTGAGCCACATCGACGGCCGGAAGGTCGACCCGTCGGGGGCGGTGTAGGTCTTGCCGACGGTGCGCCGCTCGACCTTGCGCCGAGGCAGGTCGGGGGCATCCTGGCGCCGTCTGGTGGAGCGCTTGCGTCGGCGGCCGGGCTCGTCGTCGGAGTCCTCGTCGATGTTGCCGTGGGGTGGCCCGACGCGACCGCGCAGGCCCTCTGCGGCGATGGCTTCCTCTACCTCGCGGATGGCCTCGTCGAGGTCGACGACCTGGTCGTACTGGCTGGCCCGGCAGGCTTCGTCGCGAGCGAACTCGAAGTGTGCCCGCAGCAGGATCAGCGCCTTCTGTTCCTCGGTCGCGGGTTGCGGGCCGGGTAGCGGCTCGTCGTCGCGGTGCCAGCCCTCGCGGATCTGGGCCTGCCGCAGCCGGCGGTTCTTCTTCGCGCACGGCCCGCACTTGTCCTCACGGGTCGCCCCGCAAGGTAGGTCGATGACCTCGGTCAGGCCGGTGTCGAGGTCGGTCCGGCGCATGGCCAGGGGGCGGACGCAGACGCCGTACTCAGCGGCAATTTCCTTGAGCACGTCGACCGAGCGGGGTAGCGCCATGCGGGCCGCCCGCGACCCCGGCCGAGGAACAACCGGGGTCGGGGCGGCCGGGGCAAGGCCGGGCAGGGTCGCAGCGGTCATCGGATGATCCCGACGACGTGCGGCCGGTTCGGCTGGACGACACGTGGAGGCAGCACCGCCGCCGGGGCGGAGACGACAGCCGGAGCCGGGACAGCCGGCGGCACGGAGTCGGCCGGACGCTCCGGCTCGGGGTCGGCCTGCTCGGGCACCTCGTACCAGTCGGCCGGGGGTTGGTCCGGTTCGGGAGCCGGCGGGGTGGCCGGGGCGTTGGACAGGACGACCTTCACCAGGGCGAGGAACGCCAGGGACGGCACGGCCGCCACGATCCAGCCCCACACCGAGGGTTCCGCTTCGGCGACCTGGACGGCGAGGGACAGCAGTGCGAACGCGACGAGCAGCGCCGCAACCAGGCCGACCGGGCGACGGGCACGCCGACGGGCGCGGAGTTCGAGGCCGAGGTAGATCGCCATCAGTTCGACCGCTACGGCGTTGGCCCAGCCGATCCAGTGCGGTTGGCCGTGAGCCACGGACAGGTCGTGCACGTGGGTGAAGGCGGCGGCGCCGGCCATGGTGCCGATGGCGAGCAGGATCACCAGGCGTACCGCGGATTCGGTGCGCTCGGTCATCGCCACTCCTCCAACGGCTTCTCGCGGATGGTGACGTCGATGCGGATGCGCCGGTCGTTCATGTCGCGGCGGCGGTTGACCATCTGCGCTAGGCCGTGGAGGGCGGCGGCGGTCTGGTCGGCTGGGCCGACGAGCTGGATGCGCAGTGGACGCCGGAGCCGGTTGATGAGGCGGGTGAGGGTGGTCATGGCGGTTACCTCCGGGCCGGTCGGATGTCGGTGCGGATGTAGTCGGGTGGGGTGCCGAGCGTGGCGACGGCTTCGGAGAGGCAGCGCCACAGCGCCCACGCCTCGTCGGGGGTCAGGGACATCCGTCGCCGGCCCGCACCGACCGCCAGATAGACCGGGTACGGGTCGGGCCGTTCGGGGTCGACGCGGACGGAGACGGCGGTGGTCGGTTCGGGGGTGCGGAGCCGGTAGAACCGCCGGCCGTTCGGAGTGGCGGTCACCGCGGATCACCCCCGTTCTCCCGGTCGAGCAGGTTGCGCAGCGCGTCGGGCAGCAGCGGCCCGGACGGCTTGCGGGGCATCGGAATGCGTACCGGTTCGGTGGCGGTTTCCCGGCCGACCTGGGCGAGGATGTCCGACGCGTCGACCGGCGCCGGGTACTGCCGAGCCATGTCGCGGATGTCGTCGTCGCCGATGTACGAGAACCGGACGCGCAGGGGTTCGGGGGTGCCGTCGAGGATCACGTACCCGACGCCCTTGGCCCAGCGGGGCATCTGGTCGGCCAGGGCACCCCGGTTACGGGCGCCCTCGCCCAACACGAGGTCGACCTGTGCCGCCTCCGTGAGGCCGAGCGCGATGCGGGTCGGGAACAGGTCCCGGAACGGCAGTACCTCCTTGCGTGGGTCCTGCAACGCGGCCACCACCAGGACCCCGACCCCGGCACCCTGGGACAGCAGCAGCCCGAGCGAGCCGGCGATGCGCTTTCGGAGGTCGACGTCTTGCAGGTACGCGGTGAGTGCGGCCATCTCGTCGACGACGACCACGACCAGAGGGTCAGCTTCGGTCGGGGTGTGCACCCGGACCGTGCCGGCGAGCCGGGTCTGACGTTCCCGCATGACCGTCACGGCCTCGTCGAGCAGGTCCGCCATAGCCTCGAAGGACTTGCAGGCGAACCGGGCGAACAGCGGCCGGCCCATGGCGAACTCCATTCCGCCCTTGGGGTCGATCACCCAGAGCCGGACCAGGCCGGAGGTGATGCCGCCGGCCAGTGAGCGGACCAGCGACCACAGCACCGAGCCCTTGCCGGAGCGGGTGGCGCCGCCGATGAGGACGTGCGTGGCGAGCAGGTGCAGGGACCAGGTGCCCAGGTCTTCCCGCCGAGCCAGCGGCAGGGCGGTGAAGTCCGGGACGGCCGGAGCCTCGAAGGGGGCCACGACCGGTCGCAGGGCGTCGGTGCGGACGAGCACCAGGTGGACCACGGTCGGCCGGTCCCGGAATCGCACCCGGTCCACCCACCCCAGCACCAACGCCCAATAGCCGGTCCGGTTCGGTGGGTCGTCGGGTCGCTCGGAGTAGACGCGGGCGTGCCGCCGGCCGAAGGCGTACGCGAGGTTCGCGGTGACCTTCTGGAAGTCGGCCGGGGTCTGCCCGCGGACCATGCGGATGGTCAGCACGTCGAGGGCCTGATCCGAGCGCACGCGCAGCAGTTCGGGCAGGACGGGCCGATGGTCGTACGTCTCGACGAGACCGCACAGGGTCATGGCCTCGCCCCACGCCCGCCGGTACACGAAGACCTGACGGAACCGGCCGAGCAACGGCCCCGCGCACCACCGCCACCAGGACGCCTCATCGCGCCACCGCCACACGGCCGACACCGCCGACGCCAGGACCAGCGGAACGACCAGACCCGCCCAGCCGTAGTCGGCGTAGAGGACGACGGCGAGCACGGCCAGGCCCACGGTGACCGGGTGGCGCAGGCACCACCAGCAGGCCAGGGCGAGCCACCGCAGCATCAGGCCGAGCACGACCACCCACATCGGCAACTTGAACCGCTTCGGCCGGATCACCATCAGATCCCCGGCGGTCACCATCACTACTCCCCCACGGGGCCGGCGGATCATCGCGCACCCCGCAGCGATACGAACCGGCCCGACGAGTCGCGGACCGCGGGAAGGGGAAGAACAAGCTGCCCGACGCAGAGCGGGCAGCGGTCAGCCGCGCCGCCGGCCGGGTCGAACCGGGACTGACACACGCCGCACCGAGACCGGACCTGGGCAGCCGAACGCCTACGCTTGGACACGTCACTACCTCTCTCGACAGAGCAGGGGGAAGAGACAGAGGGCGGGGCTGCCGTCCGCCAAGACCTGACAGCCCCGCCCCACCAGATGCGGCTACGCCGCCGCCTTGCCGGCCACGCCCGCCGGGGCACGCATCCCGGTCGCCCGCAGCGAGTACGCCATCCGACCGTTGTTCGACACGTACGGCGTGACCGTCATGCCCTCGAACTCCACCGCCTCGAACGGGGCGCCCGTCGGCGGAACCGGCTGGTAGTCCGCCGAGATCTTCACCGTCGTCTCCCGGGAGCGCTTGCCAAGCTCCGGGTCGAGATCCATCACGCGGACCTGCCACACACGCTGGCCGGTCAGCTTGTCCTTCGCCGGCGACCGGCGACCCGTCTTCTCGTCGTAGTCCTCGACCTCGCCCAGGGACTCGGGGACCAGGGCGCATCCCGCCGGGAACACGTCCTCACAACGCACGGCGAACCTCGTACCGCCACGCAGAGCCATCGCTCAACCTCCAGGTTGTTAACTTGTCTGCCAAGTTGAGACTCCAAGGTAGACGGCACTTGGCAGACAAGTCAACAACCCACTTCGCCCGACTCGGGGCGTATTCGTAATGATTTGCTCTTAAATAATGGGCATCAGAACCCAACCCGTAACGCGACGAAAAATAAATGCACAACACCGTGTAGTGCTTTTATTTAGAGCGGTGTAGCATTTGGGGGTTTGCATTCACGGCGCACCCAGGGTATCTTTCTGGCAAGCTGCGCAGCACATAAGCCCTTCCCCATCCAAAGGGAGAAAATTATGCTTTCCTTGAACGTGTCACTGAAAATCTCGCGAGCGGTTTTCGGCTGCATTGCGATGGCTTTGCTGGTTGCGCTCCAGCTGATTTACCTAGCTGGATAGACCCTCCGTCGATGGGCTCACTCGGAGGAGATGAATAGGGCTACCACTCCCGGGGTAAGAGCCCAACATGGCTGAAGGGAAGCAGGCTGCGAGCGTTGATGAAGGGCATGCCCGCCCGCATGGACTCGACGATAAAACCGTTGAAGCCTTGGGTGAGCTGAGTAAAGCGCTGGAGACGATCCACCGTGTACGGGGGCACCTGTATTCGGCTCACCAGCTCGTCGGCGGTGCGGATCTCACCCTTGACCGCGTGGTAAAGCTGCTTCGCGAGGCCGGGCACGGCGCGATGGCCGACCGGGTCGAGCACGAACTGTTGGGGCGCAACGTGCTACCGGGCCGGTGGACGTTCCAGATCATGGAGGAGTTCGACGACGGCTACTACGCCGCGTTCCAGGAGATCGAGCGGGACGCGCGGAAGAAGCTGGCCGGAGGACGGCGGCACATCTACGAAGCAGAGATGAAGGAACGGCGGCGCACCCACGGGATGCCGGGGCACGAGGCTACGCCGGAGGCGTGAGCGGCAACCCGTCAGGCAGCATCGAGGCCAGGGCGTTGGCTCTGGCCTCGATGATCTTCATTCGTCCCTGATACTCCGCAGGTTCCCGGTGTGCGGGCTGGCTGGTGACCTGGCCGGGCCACTTGCGGTAGAGCAGGCCGTATTCGCGGGTGAAGTAGCCCTGGCTGACCGCGTTCGCAGCGAGCAGAAGGCCGGTGTCCTCGGAGGCCGGTAGAGCCATCCAGCCGCCCAGGGCGAAGACGAGATCCCGCCGCAGGCAGAGCGTCGCCGGATGCACCGACGCCCGGTAGCCGTTCGCCTGCCAGAACGATAGGACCGACCCGCGGTCGACGACCCCACCGGCCGGGTCTTGGTCCCATCCGGCCGTCGACCCGTCGGGCAACAGATCGAGTACCCGCGAGGTGGCCCAGCCGATCTGGGGATGCGCCTCGAACGCGGCGATATCCCGGGCGAGCGCGCCGGGGGTCAACTGGTCGTCGGCGTCTAAGACCTTGATGAGTTGCCCGGAGACTCGGGAAAGCGCGAGGGTACGAGCCACGCCAGGCCCACCGGGACGGCCGGTGCCGAGACTGATCCGGGGATCGTCGGGCAGCGCGTCGACCAGGGCGCCTGTCTGCCCGTCCTCTTGGACGAGCCATTGCCAGTCCCAGCCGTCGGGCATCTCCTGCTTGGCCAACGACTCGTAGGCGCCCCGAAGAAACTCGATGCTGGGCGCGTGGACCGGGGTGATGACCGAGACGAGCTGCGTCAAGTTTTCCACCGTTGGAGTTTGTGGGAGTAGACAAGCTCGGTGCGGTCACCCGGCATCACGACGTCGGCGACCTCTACGACCCGGCCGGTGGTGTCGATGGAGGTCTTGCGCACGGTGAGGACGGAGACGCCCGGGTCGATGTCCAGCAACTCGGCCTCGTCGGGCGACGGCGGACGCGCGCGAATCTCGTCGTCGATGCGGTCCAGCTCGATGCCGAGGGTGTAGAGCTGGTGCTGCGTGCCGCCCGGCCACGGTTCTTTGCCCTCGTCGAGCAGGTCAGGGTTCGGGGCCACCAGGTCGTACGGCAGGTAGGAGTACGACACGGTAAGCGGCGCGTTCTCGTGCCGGGAGGATGTCCAGTAGACCCGGCGCAGCAGCGGCGTACCCGGCTCGACGCGCAAGGCCGCGGCCATCTCCTCATCAGCGTTCACGCGGGAGTATTCAGCGTGGAACTTCAGATCATCGACGGTCAGGCCGGTATCGTGCTCGGTGGCGCCGGTCTTCAGCCGCTCGGCCTCGTCGAGCAGGACCCGATCCTTCTCCCACTGGTACCGCTCGGTGTTGCGGCGGCGTACGCGTTGGCGGGGTGCCCGCACGTAGGTGCCGCGCCCCTGCTCCGCCCGAACCAGGCCCCATTCCCGGAGCTGCCGGATGGCGTTGCGGACGCTGGTGCGGGACAGGCCGGACGACTCGGCCAACTCGGTCTCGCTTGGCATCAGGATGCCCGGTGGCAGCTCCCCGCTCATGATCTTCGCCCGCAACTCCTCCGCGAGTTGCAAGTAACGAGGGCGCCAGTCCCGGCTATGCACACCGGTCACCGTACCCCCTAGACGTTCCAACGTCTGCCAGGTGGTCCCCCCAGCGGGCCGCTCGGGAACCGGAGGGATCACTACCGCCGCTCGCGGTGACTGGCTGCGGCGAGGGCCGGGAGTACGAGGGCCGGCTACGCCCTGCCGGCTGTTGGTGTTCACCGCGACTCCCCCGCCCGTCCGTGTCGGCCCACCGGTGCCAGCATCGCTAGGCGGGCCTGCGTCAGCTCGTCAACGAGCCGGTCCACCTGTGCCGGCGACAGGAGCACGGTCTGCGTGGCTCCATAGCGGGTCGCGTCGAGCTTGACGGCCAGGTCCCGTCGCGCGAACCGGTCGACGAGCAGTTGAACGGTGACCCAGCCGGTCCGCTCCCGCCCGATGGTGGACGGCAATCCCCGGTGCATCGGGTCGTTTGGTCCGCAGCCCCGGCACCACATCGGGCACACGACCGGCACGATCGAGGACAACGGCTGACGCTCCGTCATGGGTTGGCCCTCACTCATCGTCGGCCCCCTGCTGGCCGCCAGCTTGCTTCAAAAGCCCGCGGAGATGCTCGACCAGCTGGGCGACCTGCGGCAACGGCAACTCCGCCCAGCCCATCCCGGCCCGGCACATCGCGTGAACCGCGATCAAGGGCGCCGTGGCGTCGGCACCGATGAGGTACGTAACGATGACCCCGCTCGCCCTGGTGTCACCGACCCGGTACATCGGGCCCCGATGGCGGCGGGCCATGTGCGTCATCAGCGGCGGCACCATGTGACCGCAGCGATCCGGGGCACACCAGTCCGGGTGGCTCGTGACGTCAGCCGACTTGCTCGTGCGGCTCACCGCGGCCACCGCCCACCATTGCCCCGGTAGAGCTGCGCCCGCGTCATCGGTGGCGCGTACCGCAGGGCGGGCAACTCCCGCGTCGGCCCAGAGGGCCACCGATGCGAGGGCGAGACAGAAGCAGGCCGGGGACGCGACAAAGCGTTAAAGCTGGTGGCCCGGGTCGACGGGCGCCACCAGGACCGCCAGGACGAGAACCAGCGGCGCCGACGATGAGAGCCGGACATGACACCTCCACAGGTAGGCGGGGACCGGTGGCCAGCTACGGGGGAATGCAGCCGGCCACCGGCCCGAATGAAGACACGGCGCCCCGTCCGACGCAGACGGGTCGGGTATCGCCGAGCCCACTTGTACGCGCGGCTACCGAAACCGGTCCGACAGGACGCCGCGCGTCAGGTGCGACCAGGGCCGGCGCGGCACCACCCCTGATACGAGCCGTCACCCTGGCCACACATTGGGAAACGTACCTACAAGTAGACGTGTTGTCTACACGTCGAAATGGGCCACTTGGTTGGCACTTGGTAAGACAAGTGCCAGGTACGGTGGGCCAGTGCCCACCCCGCACCACGGACAGCCTCGTTACCGGTTTATCGCCGACGAGCTGCGAGAGCGAATCGAAAGCGGCGTCATCCCGCCCGGCACCCTCTTGCCCGCAGAGAGCGTCCTCACAGCCGAGTTCCGCGCAGCCCGCGGCACGGTTCGGAAGGCAATAGCTGCTCTGCGGGAGGAAGGCCTAGCCGTCACCGAACACGGCAGGGGCACGTACGCGAAGGCTCATACCTACAACCATGCTGACCAGCCGGAGAGGAGGCAGCAGAAGATACTCGCCGACACGCACCTCGCGGCCCTGTTCGAAGTTGAGGTCGGAACGGCGCTGGTTGAACGGGTAACCGTCATCCGGCGGGGAGAGCAAGTCGAGAAGGTCATCAGGACCTACTGGCCAGGCCCCACCGACCTGTAGCCGCCGGAGCGCAGCTTCCACACCTTCCAAGCGGCCCGCTCCGCAGGCCGTCGCGCCGCCCAGCCGGACCGGGCCGGAGCTCCGGCGCCGATGCCTCTGCCGTGCCTGGGCAAGGTTGGTCAGACGCGGGGAGTGCTCCACCCACCCCAGCCCATACCCCTGTCCGCTCACGGCGTGGACGAAGGCTGGCCGGATGACAGGTTGGCATTGTGGGAGTGACATGAAAGGCCGCAAGTTTCGGCTCAGCCCGCAGGTCGCACCGCTCGCAGCAGCGCACCGCCCAATCGGACGCAACGGCGAGCAACGAGGCACTCTGGCGTCAGCGTGACTCGCCGGGACGGTCCTCGACGACCACCCGGTCTACCGGCTATACATGCTTCGAGGGCTGGTTCGATCGGCTGGATATGATCTTCAGGGGTGTGTCCGGCAAGATGACGACCCTGCCTCCAACCTGCGCATCGATCGAGCCAAGGCAGTAGGAAAGGGAAGCCCCCATGAACCGCCACTCCAGGACGTCTCCCCTGCCTGCCCCGGAGACCGATTCGGAGCCCGCCGCAGCCAGACCGAACCTTGGCGCTGTGTCCGTCACCCAGCTTGAAGACTGGGAGCGCGACTTACTCGACCCTCAACTCACCTTCACACCCGGTGACGCCCGCAAGACTGGCCTTCCAAAAGACTCAGTCGACCTGATCGTTACATCACCGCCATACTGGAACAAAAGGGACTACGGACACTCGGATCAGATCGGGCAAGAGGCGACGCCCGAGGCGTATGTCCACGCAATGCTCGAATGCCTTGAGGAGTGGAAACGTGTTCTCCGGCCACACGGCTCGGTCTTCCTGAACGTCGGCGACACCTATTTTAAGAAGTCGCTGCTCGGCATTCCCGGCCGCATCGAGTGGGACGCAATCAACAACGGCGGTTGGCTAGTTCGCAACAGGATCATTTGGGCTAAAGAGTCCGGCATGCCAGATCCAGCGAAGAACCGGCTTGCCAACCGCCACGAGTACATCATCCACTTGACTCCGCGCCCAGACTATTACTATGACCTGGTCGGGTACTCGGAGTCAGTCGGCAATGGCGCCAACCCGGGTGACGTTTGGTTGATCAACCCTGAGCGCAACATGGGTGAGCACCTTGCCCCGTTCCCACGTGAGATAGTGCGCCGGGCAATCATGCTGGCCGCGCCGCCGCAGGTCTGCGCGACCTGCAACGTGCCGCGTCGCCGAGTGATCGAGCGCACAGCCGACCTCGATCCAACGCGCCCGCAGGCGAAGCGGGCGATGGAACTGGCCGAGAAACACAAATTGACGCCAGATCATATCCGCGCGATCCAGGCTTTCGGCGTCTCAGATGTCGGCAAAGCCACTAAATTTCAGAGCGGCACCGGGCGTAACAGTCTGGAAGTGCAGAGGCTTGCGATGGAAGCGAAGGCGGTGCTCGGTGGCTACTTCCGCGAATTCACCTTCGCCAAGAAGCGCACGGTAGGCTGGACTGACTGCGGGCACGGCACACCCGCACGCGGCGTAGTCCTTGACCCCTTCGCTGGCACTGGGACAACCCTGAAAACCGCAAATGCAGAAGGCCGTGACGCGGTCGGTGTCGATCTAGTGCCCCTGATGAATCAGGCCGAAGTCGGCGGCTGACCGGCGGGCAGCCCGGCGAGGCCGGCCATGGTCGACGCCATGTCGGCCAGTGCCTCATCAGTGCCGTCATCCGTAGACAGATCAAGCCTGTAGTCGTATACGTCGACGGAGCGCACTCGGCCGACGTAGACGAGCCCCTTCGTACCCTTAAGCCAGGGGTGGATTAACACGGTGAAGTTGAGGCCATAGCGCAAAGCGTAGGTAACTGCCTGCTCGACCTCATCACGCTCAGGTAGGACGTCTTCCGCTTTTGCATTCTTACCGTGAACTGTATTTTTAACCTCGGCAATGAGCCGAAAACTGCCATCGAGTCCCCGCAAAACGACGTCAGGCTGCGCCTTTCCCGGATCAACGCTAGCGAGCGCGTTAATGGGCGTTCCGAGGGGCGATGGCAGAGGGTCTGGTACATCGTACAGGTCGACTCGGCCCTCGGCATTTCCGTCGAGGACCTCCACCGGCCAATATTGTCTTGCTGCATGTTTCGCTAAGCTGACACGAACAAAGTTCTCGAACAGCTTGTTGGTATCGATGAGAAGCGAACTTAATCGCACGTCGGTGCCGCCAAGTTCTAGCGAAATGCCGGTGCCACGGAGGATTACGACCGACAGGTCTAGCGCCGATCGGTAGTAGGCGCGTGGGTCGGGAAGCGACGTCAGACCGAGCACCATTGGGTCGTCGAGGAACCGGTAGTTGGTGTCTTCGCCCACTTCCTCGAAGGCGAGTAGCTGTCCAGCTAGTCGGGCGATCTTTGCGCGATCACCCTTCCGCGGCTTCGCCTTTGACTTGGTCAGATAGGCGTGGACCGCCTCCATCGCCGCCTTGATGCAGCGGTTGGCCGGGATGTCGACGGTGCGCTCGAACCACGAGTAGGCGGCTTTGTTCGGCACCCCACGCGCGGCGAAGCGCTGCATCGTCTGAGTGAAGTCAATTCGGCCGTGTGGAAAGTGGCCTTCATCTTCGCAGCGCTCATACGACCGCATCACGCCGGCATCGAGTAGCTCATCCAGGTAGTCGAGCAGTGCGTCGGCGTAGACGTCCATCGCCCAGTCGTCGGCAGTGCCGCGACTGGAGTACTCCCGGAAGGCGGATAGAGCCAGTACGTCATGCCCAGTCTCGATCACCATGCGCGTCAAGTTGGCGATCGGAACGCGAGGCTTGACGCGGACAATGACGCGGTCGTTTAGGGGGATGACACCGACGTACGACGTGGCCTGGAGCCGAAGCACGCCCTTACGGAAGTTCGCCCGTAGGATATCGCGTCCGTCGATCTCCGAGTTCAAAACCAAATGATGGTCGCTATTCAGCCAGAGCGCCGCGTCGATCTCGATGCTGTCATGTTCGGCACACTCCACGATTACTAGGTTCGCAGCTGCTTCAGTCACTTCGGCGGCTCAGGTGACAGCTGGCCGGTCGGCGCCGGTGCCGGTGCCGGCTCCGGCGTTGGGAAGATGTGTGTCCACGCCGTCTCCAGATCGGCCCGGGTATTCTCGTCGCGGCGAAAAGCTCGCTGTACGAGGTACTTTAGCTGGTACTCCCAGATGTCTCGAAGGGATGCTTCGTCCGTCGCAGTGGAGAAGTAGGCGTGTCCTACTGCGGCGGCAGGATTTTTCCGGGCATGCCCGTTGATCCGTCCGAACCAGCGGATCACCCCTGCCTTGAGTTCTTCCTCCATCCCGTTGCCATCCAGCATCTCCACCAGAACGTCTTTGTCCGGATCCATCGAGATCTTGGCGAAGCGCCGCTCGAAGGCAGCGTCGACTTCATCTACTCCTCGATCGAAGGGATTCATCGTCGCGAGAATGATTAGATTGGACGGCACCCTAACCTCTTCACCGTTGGCGATCGTGAAGGGCAATTCGCGCTTACTGCGTTCGACGTATGTCAGCGCCTCGCCGAACACCCTCCCGACGTCGGCGCGGGACAACTCATCGATGACAAGGACGTAGGTGTTGTCTCGGTCCCCATTTGCGGCATGCGCCAGGCTGAGAAACGGACCCTTCTTGAAGCCAAAACCGCCTTTCTCAGGAGACAGCCCAAGCATGAAATCTTCGTATTGATAGCTGGCATGAAACTGAACAAATGCACAGCGATCCTTTTCGCCACCTGCAATCGCCTGCGCCGCAGCGTGCGCAAAGAACGATTTCGAGGTTCCCGGCGGACCAGTGAGGATCACGCCGCCGTAGATGCCGGCGAGGCGGGCGATTTCCTGTACGCGGGGATGATCGCCAGTGATTTCCGGCGCGTCCGGAGCGGAGGAGGCATGGCTAGTCTCCGCCTTCGCCATTGGGCCGATCCCCAGGTCGTCGGCGGTTAGCGTTCGGACTCTGGGCACAAGTTTCTCAAGCATTGGCCCCCCCGATCAAGAAGTATGGGTGACAGAAAAATCTGATTGTGCGAACCATTCGAAATTAACGCTGGCTGGCACATCGGTCTTGAATAGGGTCTCGAACTCCTCCTCCGCATCATCAGGATAATCGAACCTCAACCGAAACGCTGCGATCAGGTCGGTGGGAGCTGGAGCGCCTGAGATAATGAAGCCGTCGTTGCGTAGAAAATAGGCTCCCAGCGCGAGCGCCGAGACCGGCGTTTCGTACAGCAATTCGCGCAACGCTCGGTCGACGTGATCCACAGGAAGTGTATATCCGCCGGTCGAGAGGCCCATCCATCCGCCACCCTTAAGGCGGAAGATTGAGCCTGGCGACCAACTGCCAGGAATGTTCTCCGCGCGCCAGAAGCTAGGCAATAATTCCCCTGGCTTTCGCTTCCCGCGGTCGATCAGCGGGAAGTAGTACGGCTTCGTTGGGTTGCCAGGCATCCGGATTAGGGCAAGCAACTCGTCTGACGACGCAGATGCCTCGCCCAGCTTCCCTGCTCGCTGTTGCTTGCGCAGATGGAGATACATTACGAACGTCGGGTGCAGCCGCTGGGACGCGAGAGTCTCAATCCCCCAGCGCACGGCTTCGGCTGTCAGGACGTGCGTCGGCGTGTGTTCGCTGTCAGGCACCCGATGAGCCTAGCGATGCGTCCACAGTTACCCCAGCCTCACATAGGCCACACCTGAGCGTCGTAAGCCCGGCCGACGTGCCCGTCTCGTGCCCGACCGAGCGGCGAACAGCGGATACCCAGTGCGCACGTCCGTCTCGCTGCCACGCCCGATCCCCTGGGTTGTGCAGGTACCCGCACCCACTCAAGCCATTTTCCATGGCGACAGTGGAGACCTTCCAAGCTGACGGCACGGTGCGGCCTTGCAGGTAGCCGCGCGAAGCCGCGGTCAACGTGATGCCGACTGGAACCGGTGTCTAGGCATATGTCCAGGCATGTCTAGTCCCACCACATGCTTGACGGATCCGTCCCAGGACATGCTTGTCAGTTGACCTAGATAGTTGGTACTGCCTCGCGGGGTCGTTGTCGTAGCCGAGACGAGAGAGGATTTCGTGATGGGTGTCGATCCCGCGTTGAAGGTTGCTCTGCACCAGCTCCGCGCCGTGCGGTCGCAGCGGCCGGCTGATGCTGCTGGTCCCTGCGTGTTCGCCGGTTGGCGGGATGGCATGGCTGATGTCCTGGATGCGCTGGCCGAGGTCTTGCCCTTCGAGGAGGACCGAGTCCGTGCTCGGATGGAAGCAGACGCTGCTCGTGTCGCGGCAGCAGAGCTGCGTGCATCGGCCAGAACGTCGCATGACAGTTGATTTAGACATTGAGGGTGACCTTGCGGGGCCGGCTTGCTTTCAGGTTCCGGACCGGCTGGTCGGTGGTGCGTCGGACGGTGCGGATGCCGTCGTCGCAGGCGATGGCCAGTTCGGTGTCGGTGACGTCGATGGTGACGGTCTTGCCGGCGTGGACGCGGCCGAGGGCGACCTTCTGCCCGACGACCATGACGACGCCGCTGTTGGAGGCTCGGCGTTGGACCTGCACGGGTCCGGTCGCGGGTTGTGGGGGTGGTCCGGCGGGTCGGGCGCCGCGCAGCCGGGCCACCTCGGCAGGGGTGAGCGGGTTGGATCGGGTGCGTAGCAGCTGCCGTGTGTCGAGGTCGAAGAAGCTCAGCGTCTTGTCGTCGACGCGGATGCCGACGCGTCGGCCGCCGAGGATTTCGGCGGCCAGGACGATGTGTTGTCCCAGGGACACGTGGCCGCCGCGGCTGATGGTCCGGTCGACCTCGACCGCTTCACCCGGTGGCGCTGGCGGCAGAGGCGGTTCACCAGCTGGCCGCCCACCTTGCCGGAGCAGGCCGGCGAGGTCAGCGACGGACAGGTGTGAACGCACGGACTTGATCCGGGCGCCGGCGATGAGCAGGTGGATGACGTCGGTGTCGGCCCAGAACGTCACCGTCACGCCGGAGCGGGCCGGGCCGAGCCAGAACTGCTTTCCCGCCACCTGCAGGTTTCCCGACGGTGGCACGACCCGCTCGAACTCCACGGCCCCCGGCACCACCGGCATCGGCGCCGGGACCGGCGGCGAGGCGAGGGTCTGGTCGACCGGCTCGGTGAGCCGGGCAGGTAGCTTCACCGGCACCACCTGCTCCGCAGCGAGGACGGGGGTGAATCGGTCGGCCGGGAAGGCCATGTCCAGGGACTGGTGCGGCCGGTCGGTGTTGTATTCGTGCCGGAAGACGTCCACGGCCGCCTGGACAGTGTCCAGGTCGGGCCAGACAGGCACCTCGTCGAGGAGTTCCCGGCGCAGGGTCTGGTGGAACCGTTCCACCTTCCCGGTGGTGGTCGGGGAGGCGGGTCGGGTGAGCCGGTGGATGATGCCGTTCTCTCGGCAGATCCGGTCGAACATCACCTCTCCGCCCTTGCCGAACCGGTCGGTGAACTGCTTGCCGTTGTCGGTCAGCACTTCCTCCGGCACCCCGAACCGTTGCAGTGCGTCGGCGAAGGCGAGGCAGATAGCCCGGCCGGTGGCCCGCCTGACGACTTGGGCGATGACGCAGAACCGCGAATGGTCATCGACCCCGGTGACCACCTTGGCCTCGGCGCCGTCGGCGAGCATGATCCCGCCGACGATGTCCATCTGCCACAATTCCATCGGCCGAGCCCGCTGCCACCGCACATAGTCCTTACGGCTCCGACGCCTTTTGGCCGGTTCGATCAGGCCGTGGCGAACCAGGATCCGATACACCGTCATCCGCGACGGCACCGGCTCTGCACAGCCATGCCGACCCAACTCGAACGCGATCCGACGCGACCCCCACCGCGGATGTTGCCGGCGCAGCTCACACACCAACGCCTCCACCTCCGCCGACGCCTGATGCGCACATCCCTGCGGCCGGCGCGACCGGTCCTCCAGACCCGCCAGCCCCACCTCGGCATACCGCGCAAGCCAGGAATGAACCGTCTGCCGCGACACCCCGATCCGGGCCGCCACCTCCACCACCGGGTCTCCGGCCTGCACCGCCAACACCGCCCGATACCGCTGCTCCACGATCGACAACTCCACCAGCGCCAATCCCGGCCTCCCACCCCGCGATGCCCGCAACCATCACGCGATGAAGAAGCCGGATAATGATCATGTCAAGCATCTGGTGGGACGCGAGGGTCAAGCATGTCCCGTGACAGGACAGGCATATGTCCAGGCACCTTTGCCGAATTGGTCTGTTCTGGATCAAGGCGCCGCGCTCCGCGCGGCGCGGGGGCGGTGAGCCGGCCGGCGGCAAGCCGCCCCGGCTGCCTTCGGCGCCGGGGCGGAGAGCCACCGACTGCCGCCGGACCGCCGCCCCCGAGAGCGGAACGATCACGGCCAGGCGGTACGGAAGCCGAATGGGTCGACCTGGTCGAGGGTCAGGGCTTCCGGCTGCCGCGCCAGTCCAACCCCTGGACTGGCTTGCCCCCGGCCTACCTCCCGCAGTCACCGACACGCCAGCGCGGAGCACTGAGCCGGTCGCTAACGCACGGCCCACGCCACCCCGCCAACCGCCACCAGCACGGCCAGTTCCCAGCCCCACAGGAGCCCTCAGAGGCAAGATCGACCCGCCCACGATCTGCCCACAACCAGTCGTCAACGGCTGGACCCAGCCGGACTCGGCCAGACAAACGACAACGGCCCCCGATCAGCATTCCTGCTGGTCAGGGGCCGTTGGTGCTCCTGGTGGCGGGTAGAGGATTCGAACCTCTGTAGCTTTCGCGACGGATTTACAGTCCGCTCCCATTGGCCGCTCGGGCAACCCGCCAGGGCACCCCACCGCGTCGTAACGCGGCAGCGGAAGCAAGGATAGCGGCTCACCCCGGCATCGGCGCAACCGGGTACCGTCAGGGGGTCGTACCGCTGGTCAGCGGGGGACGAAGGACCACAGACCGCCGGACAGCAGGAGCATGAGCATGGCAGCGAACCCGTCGTTCGACATCGTGAGCAAGGTCGACCGCCAGGAGGTCGACAACGCTCTCCGTCAGGCGGAGAAGGAGCTCGCGACGCGGTTCGACTTCCGGGGCACCGGCGCCGAGATCTCCTGGTCGGGCGAGGAGGCGATCAGCCTCCAGGCGGAGACCGAGGAGCGGGTGCGGGCGGCACTGGAGGTCTTCAAGGAGAAGGTGATCAAGCGGAACATCTCGCTGAAGTCGCTGGACGCCGGTGACCCGCGCTCGTCCGGCAAGATCTTCAAGATCGACTGCAAGGTGATCCAGGGCATCGACTCGGACAAGGCCAAGGCGATCAGCAAGAAGATCCGCGACGAGGGCCCGAAGGGCGTCCAGGCCCAGATCCAGGGCGACCAGCTCCGCGTCACCGGCAAGAAGAGGGACGACCTCCAGGCCGTCATCGCGCTGCTCAAGGGCGAGGACTTCGGCGTCGCCCTCCAGTTCACCAACTACCGCTGACGATGACCGGTCGGCCCCGCCGCGGTGGGGCCGACCGGGTCAGAACCCGTAGGCGTCAGGCCGGCAGCAGCTCCTCGGTGCGTACCGCCGTGGTCTCCGCGCGGGAGATGGGCCCGGCGGGCAGGGCCGCGACCCCGGCCCCGACGGCGACCGCGGCCCCGGCGAAGACGAACGCCCAGGGCACCCCGCCGCCGTGGTCGACGATCAGGCCAGCCCCCGCGCCGCCGGCGGCGCTGGCCCCCACCGACATGGTCACCACCCAGGTGTACGCCTCGTTCAGCATGCTGGTCGGGGAGATCCGGCCGACCAGGGTGTTCTCCAGGGTGAGCGCGGGCGCGATCATGGCGCCCCCGATCACCAGGGCGGTGCCCAGCGCCACCGGCGTGGGCATCACCGCGAAGACGGCGAAGCTGGCGGCCACGCCGCCGAGCAGCAGCGAGAACTGCCGGGTCATGTTCCGCGCCGGCTTGCGGACGCCGAACCAGAAACCGCCGACGGCGCTGCCGACGCCCCAGACGGCCAGCAGCACCCCGGCGAGGCTGTCGGGGTCGTCGGACGTGTAGGCGGTGGCGAACGCCGGCACGGTCACGCCGGCCGCGCCGAAGGCGATGCCCAGGCTGGCGACGCAGAGCAGCAGTGCCGGGAAGCCGGGCACGCGCAGCGGGCCGAGCCCTCTGGTCTGGTGCTCGCGCGGGTGCGGCTGCCAGCCGCGCATGACCCGGCCGAGGGCCACCGCCATGGTGCCGGCCAGGGTCACCACGGCTGAGCCGACCAGGGCGGCACCGGCGTCGGCGAACAGGATGAAGCCGGCGACCAGCAGCGGACCGAGCACGAAGACGATCTCGAAGAGGGTGGTCTCGGCGGCGAGGGCGGTGTTGCGCAGGTGCCACCGGCCGGACGACGGCGAGGTCAGCTCGTTCCAGGCGCCCCGGATCGCGGCGGTCAGCGGCGGGTAGGTGGCGCCGGCGATTCCGGAGGCCACGAAGACCAGCGTCAGGCTGCCGGCGTCGGAGCGGGCGGACCAGAGCAGGCCGAGCAGGGCGAACGGGTGGGCGATCGCGGTGCCGACGAGCACCGGGGTGGGACCGATCCGATCGGCGATCCGGCCGGCCACGGGGCTGAGCGCGGCGCCGGAGAGGGCGTAGATGCCCCCGGCGACGGCTGCCAGCGAGTAGCGGCCGGTGACCTGCTCGACGACCAGCAGCAGCGCCAGCGGCGTCATGCCGATCCCGAGCCTGCCGACGATGCCGGTGAGCAGCAGCATCGGCGCTCCGGGAATCCGCCAGACGCCCAGGTACTGGCGCAGTGCGGCCACGGTCGACCTCCAGGGGATGTAACGAGCGGGGAACCTTTCGACCCTAACGCCGCCGGAGGCGTGGAAGGAACGGTTAACGCGCTCACACGGCGTTCCGCCCGTGTCCGGCTGACCGGACACGGGCGGAAAGGTGATCAGCGCCTCAGCGCTGGAACTGCACGGGGCCGCTGTTCGCGGCCATCCGCTCCAGCCGGGTGACCCGCTCCTCCATCTTCGGGTGGGTGGAGAAGAGCGCCGCCACGCCGCCGCCCTTGAACGGGTTGGCGATCATCAGGTGAGCGGTGCTGGTGAGCTGCCCCTGAGCCGGCAGCGGCCGACGCTGGGCACCCATGTGGATCTTCCGTAGGGCGCTGGCCAGGGCCAGCGGGTCCTTCGTGAGCCTGGCCCCGGAGGCGTCCGCCTGGAACTCCCGGCTGCGGCTGATCGCCAGCTGGATGACGGTGGCCGCGATCGGCCCCAGGATGATGGTGAGCAGCAGCACGGCCGGGTTCGGGGAGTCCTCGTCGTCGCCCCCGCCCAGCGGGATGAACCAGGCGATGTTCGCCAGCATGGTGATGATGCCGGCCAGACCGGCCGCCACGCTGGAGATGAGGATGTCCCGGTTGTATACGTGCGACAGCTCGTGCCCGATCACGCCCCGCAGCTCCCGGTAGTCGAGGATCTCGGTGATCCCCTGGGTGACGCAGACGGCCGCGTGCTGCGGGTTCCGCCCGGTGGCGAACGCGTTGGGCTGCGACGTCGGGCTCACGTAGAGGCGCGGCATCGGCTGCCCGGCCTCCGTGGCCAGTTCGCGCACCATCCGGTACAGCTCGGGGAACTGTGCCTCGCTGACCGGTTGCGCCCGCATCGAGCGCAGCGCGAGCTTGTCGGAGTAGAAGTAGGTGACGCCGTTCATGAGCAGCGAGACGACGACGGCGATGACCAGGCCGCCACTGCCGCCGAACCAGTAGCCCACCGCCAGGATCAGCGACGTGAGCAGGCCGAGCAGCGCGGCGGTCTTCAGACGGTTGTGGTGCACGATCACTCCTTCGGTGCAGCACGGATCGCTCGGGATCCGCTGACCGGTTCAACAACCCGGTACCCGCCAACCATCCGTCTCATGGCTGTGAGTTGCCTGAGATGTCCGAAGTGCCCGTCGGGACTGAAGCCCCCGAAGACGGGAAGACCGTCCGACGCGAACCGTCGCGTCAGCGGGCGGCGACGTCGAGCACGAGCTGCGGGGCGAAGCCGAGCACCAGCGCCGCCGCCGTCGCCACGGCCAGCACCACGCCGACCGTCCGGGCCCGCACGGGGGCCACGTGGGCCACGGTCGAGATGCCGTCAGCGGCGGCGCCCACCGCAATGGCCGAGCCCTCGGCCGGCGCGGCCCACAGGGCGGCGGTGAGACGCAGGTAGTAGGCCAGGCCGATCACCGCGTTCACGGCCACCACCACGGCCAGCCAGCCCGCGCCGCCGTCCAGCAGCGAACGGACCACGGTCACCTTCGCGAAGAGACCGGCCAGGCCCGGCGGCAGGCCGGCGAGCCCGATCAGCGCCAGCCCGAGCGCCGCCGCCCGCCACGGGTGGCGCCGGGCCGCCCCGCGCAGGTCGTCGACCGTGCCGCCGTCCGCGCCCGCCGGGCGCAACGCCACCACGGCCGCGAAGGCCGCCAGTTCCAGCACCACGAAGAAGACGGCGTACGCCACGGCGGCCGCGTACGCGGCGGTGCGGGCGTCGGCGGTGCGCCCGGCGGTCAGCGCCAGCGCGCCGAGCGGGGCGAGGATGTAGCCGGCCTGGGCGACCGAGGACCAGGCGAGCAGCCGGACCGTACGCCGCTGGCGCAGCGCCACCAGGTTGCCGACGGTCATCGTCAGCACCGCGAGCAGGGCGAGCACCGGACCGGTCACGTCGGCGGGCAGCGCGTGCTGCACCACGGCGAGCAGCGCCACCACGCCGCCCAGCTTGGAGGCGGTGGACAGGTACGCCGCCACCGGCAGCGGCGCGCCGTCGTAGGCGGCCGGCGCCCAGGCGTGGAACGGCACCGCCGCCACCTTGAACGCCAGCCCCAGCACCACCAGCGCCACGGCGGCGGTGGTCAGGGGCAGGTCGAGCAGGTCCGTGCGGTCGGCGAGGATCGCGCCGATCCGGCCAAGGTGCAGCCCGCCGGTGGCCGCGTAGAGCAGCGCCGCCCCGAGCAGCGTCAGCGTGGTGGCGACCACGCTGACCACGAAGAAGGTGACGGCCGCCTCGGCGCTGGCCAGGTTGTCCCGGCGCAGCCCCACGAGGACGTAGAGCGGCAGGGTGAGCGTCTCCAGCGCCACGATCAGGGTGATCAGGTCGCCGGCCGCGCCGAGCACCACGCCGCCCGTCATCGAGCAGGCGAGCAGGAAGCAGTACTCGCCCGCCGGCGACTGCCCCGCCCGCAGCAACGGGCCGGACAGCGCGAGCACGCCGAGGGTCAGCAGGGCGACGACGACGGCGACCAGGGCGGCCCGGCCGCCGAAGACGTACGAGCAGTCGGGTCCGACGCAGAACGTCCGCCGCTCGCTCCCGGCGCCGACCAGGGTCGCGCCGAGCGCCGTGGCCGCCGCGCCGACCGCGGCCGTGGCCAGCGTGACCCGGGCGCGGGCCACCAGCAGGTCGGCGAGCAGCACCAGCACGGCCGTGCCGGCGGCCAGGTACGCCGGGAGCAGCGCCACGTTGTCGACGCTCTGCACCACGCTCATGCCGGCACTCCGCTCCGCTGCGTGCCGTCATGAGACATCAGCGCACAAATCCCGATGATTCGCTCGCTCCGCACGCTCATGTCGATATCCCGTCACGTCCGTACCGCCGACCCGGATCGCTCACCGCAGCACCTCCACGAGGGCGTCGACGGGGGCCTCGGCGACGCCGAGCACCAGGGTCGGGGCCAGGCCGACCGCGAGGGCGAGCAGCACCAACGGCGTCCACGCGAGCAGTTCCGCGCCGGCCAGGCCGGGGGTCAGCCGCCCGACCGCCGGGCTGGGCCGCCCGTGCGTCACCCGCCGCAGCAGCCGCAGCAGGTACGCGGCGGTGAGCGCCCCGCCGATCGCCGCCAGCACGCCCAGGGTGGTCCAGAGCGCCCCGCCGACCTCGACGGCGGCGACCACGGCGAACGCCTCGCCCCAGAAGCCGGCCAGCCCGGGCAGGCCGAGCGAGGCGACGGCGGCGAAGCCGAGCAGCCCGGCGAGCCGGGGGGCGGTCTCCCGCAGCCCGGACAGCTCGTCCAGCGACCCGGTGTGCGTACGGTCCTTGACCGCGCCGGCGAGGAAGAAGAGCAGGCCGGTGATCACCCCGTGCGCGACGTTGCCGATCAGGGCCGCCTGGATGCCGGTGGTGGTGAGCGTGGCGACCCCGAGCAGCACGAAGCCCATGTGCCCCACGCTGGAGTACGCGATCAGCCGCTTCAGCTCCCGCTGCGCGAGGCAGACCAGCGACCCGACGAGGATCGCCGCGACCGCCAGCACGCCGAGCACCGGGGCGGCCCAGCGGGCGCCCTCGGGGGCCACCCCGACCGCGATCCGGACCAGCCCGTACGTGCCCATCTTGAGCAGCACCCCGGCGAGGACGACGCTGCCGACGGTGGGCGCCTGCGTGTGCGCGTCGGGCAGCCAGGAGTGCAGCGGCCAGAGCGGGCTCTTCACCGCGAAGGCCAGCGCCAGCAGCGTGAACGCCGCGAGCTGGGTGCCCCGGGACAGGCCCGTGCCGCCCGTGAGCGCCACCACGTCGGCCGTCCCGGCGGCGGCCACCACCACGAACACGCCGACCAGCAGCAGCACCGAGCCGAACAGCGTGTAGAGGGCGAACTTGCGCGCCGCCCGCCGCCGGTCCGCGCCGCCCCAGCCGGCGATGATCGCGTACATGGGGAGCAGGACGACCTCGAAGAAGACGAAGAAGAGCACGAGGTCGAGGGCGAGGAAGGTGCCGAGGATGCCGACCTCGACGACCAGCAGCAGGGCCACCAGGGCCCGCCCGCTGCCGCCGTCGGGCACCTTCCACAGGGTGTAGGCGCAGCAGAGCAGGGTGAGCAGGGCGGTCAGCACGACCAGCGGCCAGGAGATGCCGTCCACGCCGAGGTGGAAGCGCAGGTCGAGGCCGGGCACCCAGGGCAGGTCGAGCCGGTGCCAGGGGCGCACGGCGGGGGTGTCGGCCGCGTAGCTGGTCCAGCCGCGGTCGCCGAGGAAGAGCAGCGCGGCGGCCACCAGGGTCAGCGCGGCGACGACCGTGCCGACCGCCCGGGCCGCCCGGTCCCGGGGCGTCGCCGCCACCGCGAGCGCACCGAGCGCCGGCAGCGCCAGCACCGCCACCAGCAGGAACTCCCCCAACCTCATGCGGCCACTCCGATCACGACGGCCGCCAGGCCGATCAGCAGCGCCCCGGCGAGCACGCCGGCCGCCGCGCGCGGCAGCGCCGCGCGGTGCAGCGACGCCAGGCCGCCGCCGAGGCCGAGCGCGGCCCGGCCGCTGCCCTCGACCGCGCCGTCCACCACCACCTCGTCGGCGGTACGCGTGGCGCGGGCCAGCGCCTTCGCCGGGCGTACGACCAGGGCACGCTGGACGTCGTCGAGCCGGAACGCGGCGGCGAAGACCGGCCGCAGCGGACCCAGCGCGGTCGCCGGGTCGGCGGCCGGGTCCCGCAGCCAGCGCAGCCAGGCCAGCCCCGCCCCGACGACCAGCAGCGCCAGCGGCAGCAGCAACTCCGGGCCGACGTGGATCAGCAGATGCTCCGGCGCGCTGGCGGTGGGCGCGAGCAGCAGCCGGCGGGCGAATGCCCAGTCGAAGCCGGCGAGGCCGAGCAGGGCGGCCGGCACGGCGAGCAGCAGCACCGGCCAGCGCATCACCGCGGGCGGGTCGTGCGGGTGCGCCAGCGGCATCCGCGTCTCGCCGAAGAAGGTGCGCAGCAGCAGTCGGGTGGCGTACCAGGCGGTGACCGCGACGCCGACCAGCCCGGCCAGCCAGACCAGCCAGCCGACCCAGGCCGGGGCCGGACCGGTGCCGTGCAGGGCGGCGTCCTGGGCGACGGTGAGCACGCCGTCCTTGCTCCAGAAGCCCGACAGCGGCGGCACCCCGGCCAGCGCCCCGAGCCCGATCACCGTGCACCAGAAGGTGACCGGCATGCTGCGGCGCAGCCCGCCCATGCGGGACATCAGCGTGGTGCCGACGGCGTGGATCACCGCGCCGGCGGCGAGGAACAGCAGCGCCTTGAACGCGGCGTGGGTGAGCAGATGGAACAGGGCGGCCGGGGTGGAGCCGACCGCCAGCGCGCCCGTCATGTAGCCGATCTGCGAGACCGTCGACCAGGCCAGCACCCGCTTGAGGTCGTCCTGGGCGGTGGCGGCGAACGCGCCGAGCAGCAGGGTGACCGAGGCCATGACGCCGAGCACGGCCAGCGCGGCCGGGGTCACCTCGAACAGCGGGTAGAGCCGGGTGACGGCGTACACGCCGGCGGCGACCATGGTGGCGGCGTGGATCAGCGCCGAGATCGGCGTCGGACCGGCCATCGCGTCCGGCAGCCAGGTGTGCAGCGGGAACTGGGCGCTCTTGCCGGCCACCCCGGCGAGCAGCAGCAGGCAGGCGGCGGTCAGCGTACCGGTGGCGTGGTCGTGGGCGAGCACGTCGGCGATCCGGAAGCTGCCGGCCGAGACGCCGAGCAGCGCGATGCCGAGCAGGAAGCCGACGTCGCCGACCCGGGTCACCAGGAACGCCTTCATGGCGGCGGCCGGCGCCTCGGGCAGCCGGCGGTCGTGGGCGATGAGCAGGTAGGAGCAGATGCCCATCACCTCCCAGCCGACCAGCAGCAGGATCAGGTCCCCGGCGACCACCACCAGCAGCATGGCGGCGGTGAAGAGGCTGATCTGCGCCGCGTACGGCGGGTAGCGGTGGTCGGTGTCGACGTCGTCGTGCGGGCCCCGGCGCAGGTAGCCGACCGAGTAGACCTGCACGGCCAGGGCCACCGCGGCGACCGCGACGGCGACCAGCGCGGCGGCGGAGTCCAGCCGTATCCCGAGGCTCACGGTCAGCCCGCCCAGGTCCACCCAGGTGGTGGACGCCTCGGCGGGCCGGTCGAGGGTGACCAGCAGGGCGACGGCGAGCGCCAGCGCCCCGGCCGCCCCGGCCACGCCGAGCGCGATCGCCACCCGCCGGGCCGGGCCCCCGTCCGTCCCGGCGTCGCGCGGCGCCGGCGGCAGCAGCAGACCGAGCAGTCCCGCCACCAGCGGTACGGCCGGCAGCAGCGCGCCGAGCAGGGTCGTCGTGCTCACCGCTCCCCCTCCGGGCGGTCGGCGGCCCCGGGCCGGGCATCCGTCCCGGCAGCGGCGCCCGGGTCGGCCCCGGCAGTGGCGCCGACCGTGACCGGCCCGGCCAGAGGCGCGCCGGGCAGCGGCTCGGTCAGCGGCACCTCGTCGACGGCGACGGTGGCCCGCAGCCGGTAGAGCTGGAGCACGATCGCCAGGCCCACCCCGATCTCGGCGGCGGCCAGCACGATCACGAAGAGCGCGAAGACCTGCCCGCCGTGCGGCAGTTGGGCGCGCACCGTGGTGTCGGCGGTGACCAGGATCAGGTTGACCGCGTTCAGCATCAGCTCGACGGCCATCAGCACCAGCACCGCGTTGCGCCGGCGCAGCACGCCGTAGACGCCGAGGCCGAACAGCAGCGCGGCGGTGACGTACGGGATGACGGGTCTCACCGCGACCGCCTGCCGTCGTCGTGCGGCTCCGCGCCTGCGACGGCCCTGCCCGACCGGTCGGCGCGGGACCTGCCCGCGTCGGGCCGGTCGGCGGGTGGGTCCCCGGCCCTCGGCCGGCCGATGTCGGGTCGGGAGATCACGATGGCGCCGACCAGGGCGGACAGCAGCAGCACCGAGAGCACCTCGAAGGGCAGCACCCAGCTACGGAAGATCTGGTCGCCCAGGCGTTCCGCGGTGCCCGCGTCGGGCAGCTCCACGGCCGTCCAGCGGTACGCGTCCACCAGCAGGGCGGCCAGCCCGAGCCCGGTGCCGCCGCCGATCAGCGCCGCCGCCCAGCCCGGCCGGTCCAGGTCGTCGGAGGCGCCGATCGGGGCGCGGGTGAGCATCACCGCGAAGAGCAGCAGCACGACCACCGCGCCGACGTAGATCAGCACCTGCACCCAGGCCACCAGCTCGGCGGTGAGCACCAGGTACATCCCGGCCAGCGCACCGAGGCAGAGCACCAGGTAGAGGCCGGCGCGCACCAGGTGCCGGGTCGCCACCACCAGCACCCCCGAACCGACCGCCAGCGCGCCGAGGGCGAGCAGCAGCACGTCCGCACCGGTCATGCGCCGGCCTCGGGCTCGGGGCGTACGGCTGGGGCGGCGGGACGGGCGGCGGGCGCG